>JBCBAO010000044.1:0-12707 GCA_038532405.1 Pseudomonadota bacterium
TGAAAACTGTCCACAGGGCTTTTCGCGAGATTGACGCGCAGCTTTTGCCTGCTGGACCGGATGAAGACAAAATTACACTGATAGAAGCACTTTGGAACATCACCGTTTCGTTCGTAAAACTCGGCTATGGTGTCCATCCGGTCCAGCAGGCAAAAGCTGCGCGTCAATCTCGCGAAAAGCCCTGTGGACAGTTTTCAAAAAATGGCTCGAAACCACCACTCAGTCTGCCTTTTGGGGTAGGCTTAGAAGGTCGATCAATCATCGAAAACTTTGACACTGCGAGCACTGTTGAAACCGTTCGCCCTGGGAAGGAGGCTTAAAGATGGAGGTCACTACAAAAACCAAAACCAAGGCCGTAATTTATGCGCGCGTGTCGTCTGCTGCGCAGGTCAAGAAAGGTCAAGGCGCGGAAAGCCAAGCTGCACGGTGCGAGCAATATGCTCGAATGAAGGGCTATGAGGTTATCCGCACATTCGAAGACAAAGCCGTGTCTGGTTCTCTCGTTGAACGAAAAGGTATGCAGGAGCTGCTCAGCTTCGTACGCAAACATCGCAAAGATAATATCAGGGTGCTGATTGATGATATTTCCAGATTGGCTCGTGATGTCGAGGCGCACCTCACTCTAAGAGCAGCCATAACGAGTGCTGGCGGCACGCTGGAATCGCCGAGCGTCGATTTTGGTGAGGGTTCTCACAAGCGCATGTTGGAAATGATCCTCGCTGTAGTGAGTGAGAACCAGCGTCTGAACAATGCTGAACAGGTGCGCAACCGTATGGAAGCCCGTGTCCGTCAAGGATACTGGCCGTTTGCTGCGTGCACAGGGTTCAAATACGAAAAGCGTGACGGGCATGGAAATGTGCTGGTACGCGATGAGCCCATTGCCTCGATCATTCAAGAAGGACTCGAAGGCTATGCCTGTGGACGCTTTCAGACCCAAGCCGAAGTGGGCCGTTTCTTCGAAGGCTGTCCGGATTTCCCGAAGGCGGCGGGCGGCAAAGTGCGTTTGCAGTTCGTCAATGACCTTCTGACCCGCGTGCTTTATGCAGGCATGGTTGAACGGCCTGAGTGGGGCGTATCGCTTCGCAAGGGAAAGCATGAGAGCCTAATCAGCTTTGAGACATTCGAGAAGATACAAGCCCGCTTAAAAGGCAAGGCATACGCGCCCGCTCGATCTGACCTGAATGAAGATTTCCCGCTGCGCGGTCTAATCGAGTGTGCTGACTGCGGCAACCCTATGACGGCGTGCTGGTCAAAGAGCAAAACTGGAGCACGTCACCCTTACTACATGTGCTTCAAGAAGGGCTGTGAGAGTTACCGCAAGTCGATCCGCCGTGCGGATATCGAAGGCGAGTTTGAGGCCATCCTTGAAGAGCTTACACCTACCGGCAAACTGTTCAATCTGATCAAAGCCATGTTTGCCGATGCGTGGGAACAACAGCGCCGCCAGACGACGGTAGCTCTGACATCGATCAAACGACGCTTAGCGTCCTGTGACAAAGAGATCGCCAAGCTTGTAGATCGTATTGTGGGGGCTTCCAGCGAGAGCGTGGTTTTGGCCTATGAGCGCAAGATCGAAAAGCTGGAGCGAGACAAGCTTTTTCTGACTGAAAAACTGGAAAGCTCAGGTAAACCAATCAAGAGATTCGAGGAGATGTTCGAACTCACTTGGGGCTTCATATCAAACCCTTGTAATCTTTGGAAAAGTGACCGCCTAGAGGACAAGCAAACAGTGCTTCGATTGGTGTTTTCTGATCGTCTTCAATACCGCCGTGAAGAGGGGTTTCGAACCCCCATATTATCCAGTGTTTTCAAGCTACTAGAAGGAGTGAAAATGGGAGATTGTGAAATGGCGGAGAGACAGGGATTCGAACCCTGGGTACTCTTGCGAGCACAACGGTTTTCGAGACCGCCCCGTTCGACCACTCCGGCACCTCTCCTAATAGGCGTCGGTGCTTAAGCTGAGACGTCGCATTTCGCAAGTCCTGGCCAGCACTGCAGGTTGGCTTTCTTTTCGGTTTGACAGGCGTACCCCTTTATGGTTTTTGCGCAACTCCACGCCCCGGCGCAGATTGCGCTCCGGGCGCATCTGCAATTCTAAATGCATGCCCTGTGCTCGCCACATGCCATGCCGGAAGGATCAAGGCCCATGTTTGCGGTCATCAAAACAGGTGGCAAACAGTATAAAGTTGCCGAAGACGATGAGATCATCGTTGAAAAGCTAGAGGGTGAACTCGGCGCGGAGGTCACCTTTGATGAGGTTCTGCTGCTCGGGAACGGTGCCGACACGACCGTAGGGGCTCCCCTTGTTTCCGGCGCACGTGTTGTTGGCGAGGTGTCGGAACAGCGCAAGGGTGATAAAATTATCATCATGAAGAAGCGGCAGCGGTCCACCTATCGTCGCAAAAAGGGGCACCGCCAGCTCGAAACTGTTGTGAAGATCACATCAATCTTGGCCGATGGCAAAAAAGCGCCGTCCAAGAAGAAAACCGCTCCCAAAGCTGAACCAAAAACCTCTGAAGCACCCGCAGCGGCCGCATCGAAGCCAGCAGAGGGCGGCAGCGATGATCTGACCAAGATGAAAGGCCTCGGAAAAGTCTTTGCGGAAAAATTGACCGCTGAGGGCGTGACCTCCTTTGCACAAATCGCTTCAATGTCGGCTGATGACATTGCGGCGTTAGAAGAGAAGCTTAGTGCGCCCGGCAAATTTGAGAAGAATGATTGGGTCGCGCAGGCCGCTGACCTGGCAAAAGAGACATAAATACGAGATAATCGCTGCCGAACGTGTAAAAGCAGCGCCGTGAACAAAGGAGTGCCGTTATGGCCCACAAAAAATCAGGTGGTTCGTCACGCAACGGCCGCGATTCCAATCCTAAATATTTGGGCGTCAAGAAATTTGGCGGCGAACACGTTGTGCCGGGTAATATTCTAATCCGCCAGCGCGGCACCAAAGTTAACCCAGGCCAGAATGTCGGCATGGGTAAGGACCATACGCTCTTTGCGCTGGTCGAGGGCCACGTGAAATTTACGCGCAAGAAAGGCAACAAGTCTTTCATTTCCGTATTGCCCATCGCGGACGCGGCTGAATAATCGCCTGAGGAGCGGAACGGCCCGCCGCGCTGCTCCACCAATTGCTGGATACCAGCTTGACAGGCCTTTATCGTCGATCGCTTCCATATTGAAGACTCGCCCGGGGCCAAACCTGTGCAAAGCGATTTAAAGACCGACCGGCTGATTTTGCGCGCGCCATGCGAGGCCGATGCGGTCATAGTGGCCGGCTACATGGCAGACCCTGACCTTCCCTTAAATCTCGGCCGCGCGCCGTACCCCTATCGCCTGGAAAACGCTGAAGCCTGGGTCCTGAAAACCGAAGTCCATCGCCAAGCCGGTTCTGAATATGCTTTCATGGTCTGCCTCCAGGATGCTGGACCTATCGGCGCGTGTGGGGTTATTCGGGTCGATGCCTATTGGGAGCTTGGCTATTGGATTGGCAAACCGCACTGGGGCAGGGGTTATGTAACCGAGGCTGCAGAGGCCGTCCTATCCTGGGCTGAGCGGGCCCTTGAAGCCGAAGGGTTTATCTCAGGCCACATCAAAGAGAATACCGCTTCCGGGCGCGTGTTGTTAAAGCTCGGATTCGCGCCGGTCGGCGAGATCGATCATTTTGTTGCCAGCCGTGAGCAGCAGGTCTGCGCCGTTCGCTATGTGCGTGGAGCCGCCCCGCCGGAGATCGCCCTGAAATTTGTCCACGATTAGTTCGGGTCAGCCGTCTCCAGCGCTTTGCGAATGACGCTGCGGGAATAGAGGGACGCAGGGGCGAGGGCCGCCAACCGGGCTTCCAGGGCGGTTGTCATGTCCCCTGGCCAAGGCTCTCCGGTTGCGATGAGCTGGCTGAGCGCCACCAATTCGCTTCTGATATCGGCTGCTGAAAAGCGCGCGTTTAGTCGCCCGAGGGCCGCTCGCGATGTCTGGGTATAAAAGGCACGCGTCTTCGGATCACTTGCGGACAGGGCGAGGTCGGCTGCATCTTTTGCATCGCGCCAGTCATTCATCCAGCCTAGCGGGATTGTCTCACCCGCCGCGCCGCTGCAATGGCGAAGGTCAATCGATTGGAGATAGGTAACAAGGGAGCCCAAAACGGCCTCGCTTGCTGGCGCGCCGCTAAATTCTTCTACGATCTGGGCCGATACGAACTGGGTGAGGGCACCTGTATCGCTGCGATCCACCTGGTCCTGGCCGTCTGCCATTGCGAGGTCGGGAATTGGAACGGGGTTGAATGTCTCGTCCGCCCGCTCCGGACCAAACAGGCCGGAGGTGACATCCGCCGTTCCCGGCGCGCCTGAGAGGGAGGCTATATGAAAGCTCGGATTGCCTCGGCCGTTTTGGTGACAGCTGCCGCAGGAGAGCCTTTTCTTGGCCGCCTGTCCGCCGAGAAGGGCCGGGCTGTTAAAGGCGAGTTCTCCAGCCCGTGCCGCTGGGCTCAAGCTATCAGGCACACAGGCGACCGGCTCCGATGTCAGCGCTTTTGCTGGATCTGGATGCTCCGGATCCAGCCAGCTAAGCTCCACAAGATCAATGCCCTGCGGTGGGGTGTTAAGATCGGATGGGCCGGCTTGGGGAAGTAGGCAGGCGGCAAGTCCTGCAATCCCGATATATCCGGCCCATCGTGCCACGCTGTTAAGATGCTTTGGCGCGCACAACCCACGACCTAAGCTCGTCTGCCTCGGCGCATCCAAATGTGCACAGGGCATCAAGCTTGGCGAGTTGCGCTTCGGCCGCGTCCATATCCCCGAGTTCGACATAATATTCGCCAAGATATTCGTTGGCCGCCAAATGATCCGGCGCAACCGTCAACGCAGCCTCATAGTGCAGGATCGCTTGATCATAATTGCCGGCTTTCCGGTTGGCAAAGCCAATATAGGTCAGAATATCCGGATGGGGTCCGAACACAGTCTGTGCGTTTTCCAAGGCATCAAGTGCGGTGTCGTACTGACTAAGATTGATCAGGCGTACGGCGTCAAGGTATGCAGCGTCGCCAAAGTCTGTAGAGGCCTGCAAGGACCGGGGTGCGCCCAGCCTGGCGAGGTCCTCTGCTGCTGCATCCGGAGCAAGCGCGACGCGAAGGGCCTCTGCGGCCTCCGTCAGGTCTTGCGGGCAGCTGTCTCCACATGCAGCAAGCCGGGTTTCCAACTCGCCCATCTGCTCGTTCGCTTTATCGAGTTTGTCTTGTTGAATGTAGACAAAGCCGAGTTTGGCGCGAGCGTCATGGAGGTCTTCATTATAGCGGACCGCTTTTCGCAGGGAGCCTGAAGCCTTCCGCCACTTTTCAAGCTCGATTTGCGAGAGCCCCAGCATGTAATGCGTATTGGCGTCGGTCCGCGTTACACGTGCCACGCGCCGAAAACTCTTCTCGGCCTTTGCATAATCCCCGGCGCGGTATTGCTGAACGCCCTCCCGGTAAACCTCCGAGGGATCGAAACTTGGGGTGCTGGATGGCGCGCTTCCAAAGCTGCCGCCGCCGCCACCACCTCCTCCGCCGCCGGCCAATGCAGACCCGCCGGGAATGGCCATGGCGAGGGCGGTGATTGCAGCGGCGGCATAAATGGATTTTGAGTGTGACATGGATACGGATCCTCTTCTATGCGGGCATTCCCCGCTCTGCCATTGGACTTGGACTGTCTGATGCTTATGTCGTATCTGAATTGGGGCCGGTTCAAATTTTTTCAAACGGTTGTGATAAAGGGTGGCGCAAGAAGCTGGCCGCCCGCGAGCCGCCGGCCGTATACCCGATGGATAGGACAGGGCAATGAAGTTCCTCGACCAATGCAAAATCTACATTGCGTCCGGTTGGGGGGGAAACGGGTCGGCCTCTTTCCGCCGCGAAGCCTATGTTGAGTACGGTGGCCCGGACGGCGGCGATGGCGGCAAGGGCGGTGATGTTTGGGCAGAAGCGGTTGAAGGGCTGAACA
Organism: Pseudomonadota bacterium; assembly: GCA_038532405.1. Classification (GTDB taxonomy): domain Bacteria; phylum Pseudomonadota; class Alphaproteobacteria; order Caulobacterales; family Hyphomonadaceae; genus CALLCD01. The sequence goes on from JBCBAO010000044.1 coordinate 5,967, forward strand.
CACTGATCGACTATCGCTACCAGCAGCATTTCAAGGCCGAACGAGGTGGCCATGGCATGGGTAAGCAACGCACCGGAAGGGGCGGAGCGGATTGCACAATCAGCTTGCCCGTTGGTACACAGATCTTCGAGGAAGATCGGGAAACCCTCATCGCAGATCTGACACGGGTGGGAGATCGGGTCCTCCTGGCCCCCGGCGGCAATGGCGGCTGGGGCAATATGAAGTTCAAATCCTCCACCAACCGTGCGCCGAGACAAGCAAACAAAGGCGCACCCGGCGAGGAGCGCACGATCTGGCTCCGCCTGAAACTGATTGCTGACGCTGGGCTTGTCGGCCTTCCAAACGCTGGAAAGTCGACCTTCTTGTCGGTTGCAAGCGCGGCGAAGCCCAAAATCGCGGACTATCCGTTTACAACATTAAATCCAGGGCTTGGCGTTGTTGACCTTGGTCCCGGCCGCCGGTTTGTGCTCGCCGATATTCCGGGCCTGATCGAGGGCGCGGCGCAAGGCGCGGGCCTCGGCCATCGTTTCCTCGGCCATATCGAACGCTGTAAGGTTTTGCTTCACTTGGTCGATGGAACGTCCAATGATGTCGTTGCCGACTATCGCACCATTTGCGCAGAGCTTGAGGCCTATGCGGCCGAACTGGGCGAGACACCGCGCATCCTCGCCCTCAATAAGATCGATGCACTGACGGAGGAAGAACGTGCCGAGAGAGTCGCCGCCTTGGCGTCCGCCAGCGGCCAGGTGCCCCTCCAACTCTCCGGCGTCTCGCAAGAGGGCGTGCCGGAAGCCCTCGGCCAGATTGCGAGCCATCTAAGCCAGCTTGATGATGCCCCCCTCGTAAGATCCGACGAGGCCTCGCCATGGGAACCGTAAATGCAGCCATTGCCCGGGCAAAACGTATCGTCGTCAAGATCGGCTCCAGCCTGATTGTCGGCGAGGACGGAACGCCTCGCGCCGCCTGGCTTCAAAGCCTCGCAGCAGACATTGCGCGGTGGCAGGGGCGTGGCTGTGAGGTCCTGCTGGTCAGCTCCGGGGCCGTAGCCCTTGGCCGTGGCCGGCTTGGTCTTTCAAATCCTCTTCGCCTTGAGCAAAAGCAGGCCGCAGCGGCAATTGGTCAGCCCCTGCTGATGGGAGCCCTTGGCGATGCTTTCGCAGGCCATGACTTGTCCATTGCCCAGGCCCTTTTATCGCTCGATGACACAGAACGCCGCCGACGCTGGTTGAATGCCCGGGCAACCCTCGAAACCCTTCTGGACGTGGGTATTCTGCCCGTTGTCAACGAGAATGACACGGTCGCAACAGACGAAATCCGATATGGTGACAATGATCGCCTAGCGGCCAGGGTGGCCCAGATGCTATCGGCAGATCTGCTGGTTTTGTTGTCGGATATAGACGGTCTTTATACGTCGGACCCGCGACGGGACCCTTCCGCTGAGCACCTGCCACTGATCTCCGCATTCACGCCTACAATTGAAGCCATGGCCGGCGGGGCCAATGCGGAAGACGGGGTCGGCTCCGGCGGTATGGTAACAAAGCTTGCTGCGGCAAAGATTGCCCATGGGGCCGGGTGTGCCACACTGATTGCCTGCGGCACGCAAACAGCTCCCCTTGAAGCGCTCGAAAGCGGTGGCCGGGCAACTTTGGTTCAACCTTCCATGTCTCCGGAAACGGCTCGTCTCAGCTGGCTGAAAGGCCATTTGCGCCCAGAGGGTGAGATTATCATCGATGCGGGTGCTGGCCGTGCTCTGCAGGAGGGGGCAAGCCTGCTGCCCGTTGGGGTCGTCGATGTGTCAGGCCAGTTCGACCGTGGATCGGCGATTGCCATAAAATCTGCCGGCGGGGCTGTCTTGGCGAAGGGCATCACGGCCTATTCCGCCGCAGATATTCGCCGCATAGCCGGCCACCGCAGCGAGGATATCCCCAGCATACTCGGGGTTGCTCGGCGCGCTGCCATTGTCCACAGGAACGATTTGGTCATTGACCGCTAGAGCCTATTCTGCGGCCGTTGCCGCCTGCCCCGCAATAAAGCCGCCGGACTGGCGCGCCCAAAGGTCTGCATAGAGGCCGCCCTTGCTGACAAGGTTTTCATGGGTTCCCTGTTCCAGGATCTTGCCCTCATCCAGCACGATCAACCGGTCCATGGCCGCAATGGTCGACAATCGGTGGGCGATGGCGATGACCGTTTTGCCCTCCATCAGCGCATAGAGATGTTCCTGGATTGCCGCCTCGACTTCGGAATCGAGGGCAGAGGTCGCCTCGTCGAGGATAAGAATAGGGGCGTTCTTCAGAAAGATTCGGGCGATGGCAATGCGTTGGCGCTGGCCCCCGGACAATTTAACGCCGCGCTCGCCAACCTTCGCCTCCAGGCCTTTGCCCCCTTCGGAGTCTTCAAGGTCTGCGACGAAATCTGTCGCATTCGCCCGCGCAATCGCTTCCATGATCTCGGCATCCGTCGCGTCTATTTTGCCATAGGCAATATTGTCCCGGATAGACCGGTGGAGGAGCGAGGTATCCTGCGTTACCATTCCGATATTGGCCCGCAGGGAGGCTTGGGTCACGCTTCGGATCGACGTGCCATCGATGAAAATGTCACCGGCCTCAACGTCATAGAGGCGCAGCAACAGGTTGGCGAGGGTCGTCTTTCCCGCCCCCGAGCGACCAACGAGCCCCACCTTTTCACCCGGTCTCACGGTGAAGCTTAAATCGTCTATGACATGTCTGTCCTTCCCATATTGGAAGTTGACGCCGTCGAAAGTAATGCCGCCATCGGTCACGGATAGCGCGCCCGCGTTCGGTGCATCTTCAACGTCGCGCTGCTTGGCCAGCATGCCCATACCGTCATGGACGATCCCGATATTTTCGAACAGGGCAGAAACTTCCCACATCAACCATTGTGACATGCCAACAAGGCGCAAGACCAAGCCGAGCGCCGCGGCGATCGCGCCGGCCGTCACCGCCCCTGCAAGCCAAAATGTGATCCCGATCCAGCTGATCAGGACAATCGCGATAGCATTGTTGAGTTGCACCAGTGCGACAAAGGCCGTCACAAGCCGCATCTGGCCATGCACTTTGCCGAGGAAGCCCTGCATGCTCGCCCGCGCATAGGTTTCTTCCTGCCGCGCATGGGCGAACAGTTTCACCGTGGAGATATTGGTATAGCTATCAACAATCCGTCCGGTCATCGCTGAGCGCGCATCCGCTTGTTCTTCGGACACTTTCGTCAGGCGCGGCACAAACCACCAAACCAGGAGCCCATATATCGCAATCCAGAGCAGCAGCGGCGCTGCCAGGCGAATATCGGCTGCGGCCACGAGGACAATCATGGTAATGAAAAACACTGCCGTATACATGAAGATGTCGAGCACCTTCATCACCACTTCGCGCACGCCGAGGGCCGTCTGCATCACCTTCGCACCAACCCGCCCGGCATATTCATTGGAATAGAAGGCCACCGACTGTCCAAGCAGATAGCGATGCATGCGCCAGCGCGCGCTCATCGGCAGGTTCCCGAGTAGCGTCTGGTGAACAATCAATCCCCACACGAGGTGGGCAATGGGCAGGATCAGCACCACCGCAATTCCCATGACCGCAAGGGTTTGCCCATGGGTGGCGAGAAAAGCCTCCCGGTCCGTCGCCGCAAGCCAATCCACAAGCCATCCCATAAAGCCGAACAGCATCACCTCGCCCACCGCAATAATGGCGGACAAAGCCGTCATCAGGATGAGCCAGGGTGCCGCATCCCCGACATAGTGCCGAATGAACGGACCGAGGCCCGCCGGAGGTTGACCGAGGCGGGAGTCCGGAAACGGCTCCATCAGATCTTCAAAAAACCGAAACATCGCCGCCCCTATCGCACGTTGCCCTTCGCCGCTCAATCGTGATCAAGGCGAGGGGTGGTGCATTGGGGCGGCGTGTGCTTGCCTTTAATCTCAGTGGTTGGAGGACACATAGTGATGAGAGGATGTCTCCTAAGCATCGCCATAGGTCTGTTTGCGTTTGCGGCGAACGGAGAGAATAAAGCGCTGGTTGGCGGTACCCTTCTGGATGGCCTTGGTGGTTCGCCGATCCATGACAGCGTCATCCTGATCGAAGATGACCGGGTCGTGGAGGTTGGGACCAAGGACAGTCTGCCTGTCCCCGATGGTTATGAGATCATCTCCACCGATGCCATGACGGTCATGCCTGGCCTGTGGGAAATGCATGCCCACCTCATGCTTAACGGACATTCCAATTACGCCCATTGGGACCGCACTTATCTCACGCGCCTCGGGTCCGAGATCATGCCGGCCTCCGCCGTTCAACTCCTCCTTGCCGGCGTGACAACGGCCCGGGACCTTGGCGCGCCGCTGGAGCCCTCGCTTGATGTGAAGCGGCGCATCGAAGAGGGGGAAATCCCGGGGCCGAGACTGTTTGTCTCCGGTCCCTTTATCCAGAATGAGGTCTATCCCGGCACGGAGGCGTTTCGCTGGGGCGTCGACGGCGTGCGGGATGCCCGTGCCAAGGTCCGGCGGCTGGCCGAGGCCGGCGTGGATGTCATCAAGCTTATCGACCATGATGAGATGAGCCTTGAGGAAGCTCAAGCCGTCGTCGATGAGGCCCACGCGCACGGCCTGCCTGTTGTCGGCCATGGCCACCGTGTTGCGGAGATCCTGCGCGGATTGGAAATCGGTATCGACAATTTTGAGCATACCGGCCTTGCAACCGCACCGGAATATCCGCCGAATGTGATTGAGGCTCTCCGTCTGCGCACGGCCGAGGGGCGTATCCGCGGCGGGCCTCTCTATTGGACCCCAACCGTTGAAGGCCTTTGGAACTATGAGGAGACGCGGGACAATCCCGAAGCCCTCGATACCGATTGCTGGCACCGTGGGCTCGCGCCTGACACCATTGCTGATATCCAGGCTTCCATAAGGTTTCCCGGCCGCCTCGACTATTTCCAGCTGACCCCGAAGCGCCGACCAACTCTGAAACGCAAATTCTCCCAATTGCGGGAGGCAGGGGCTGTCCTGCTGATCGGCACAGATAGCGGTATCCCGCTGAAATTCCACTGCCAATCGACCTGGAATGAAGTCGATGTGTGGACACGGGTCATGGGCGTGCCGTTCATGGAAACACTCCAGGCGGCCACCTATTGGCCGTCGAAGATGATGGGCGTTGAGGCTGAGTGGGGCACGCTGCAACCCGGGCGCTATGCCGATATCATTGCTGTTCAGGGGGATGTCCAGAAATATCCGGCGCTTCTCCAGCGCGTCGATTTCGTTATGAAGGGCGGCATTGTCTATAAGCAGGATGGCCGTCCAGTTGAATCAGCCCTTGGCCCGCTCGCACTTCAAAATTGATCGGGTCGACCGGTTAGGAAAGGGCGGTTCCCGCGAGGGTCCGCAGAAATTCGATAAAGGCGCGGGTCTTTGCCGGTACGAATGCGCGGGATGGCATGATGATCGATATCGCAGCATCACCCTCGGTTCCGCTTCCACCCGCCATCCAGCCCGGCAAAAGGCGCACAAGCGATCCGGCTGCTAAGTCCGGAGCCACCGTCCAGTCCGCGAGCAAGGCAAGCCCAAGGCCTGACCGCGCACAGGTTGCCAGGGCAGCTGCATTCGAGATTCTCACTTTTGGGGCGATCTCCACATGGTGCACGGTCTCCCCGCGCTGGAAGCGCCACCGCGACCGGAAGGCCGCATAGGGAAAGGTCAGGCAGGTATGGGCTGGAATATCCTCCGGGTGAAGGATATCCCGGTGCCGACGCACATAGTCTGGACTTGCCACGAGATAATAGGTGACCGGGGCGAGGCGCTGGGCCACGAGGGAACTATCGTGGAGGTCGCCATGGCGGATCGCCACATCAATGCGTTCGGCCACAAGATCGACCGTGTTGTCCGATAGGTTCAAATCAACGGCCAGGCCAGGGTGTTCCTTACAGAATTGAGCAAGGTTCGGTGCAAGCACCGCCTGGCCAAAGGAGACCGATGCACTTACCCGTAGCGTTCCGGTCAATGCAGAAGCACCACCACTGGTAAGATCTGCTGCCGCGTCCAACTCATCCAGCGCCGGTAGGATCCTCGTGAGAAAGGTCTCGCCCGCTTCTGTCAGTGAGACAGACCGCGTTGTACGGTGGAACAGCCTAGCATCAAGGCTTGCCTCCAAATTGGCGACCGCGCGCGTAAGTGTTGACGGCGCAACGCCAAGGGCTCCAGCCGCTGAGGCGAAGCCGCCCGTTTGCGCAACCGCGACAAAGGCTCTGAGCTGATCAAGATTCATAATTGCGCATACCGCAATAATTAAGTGCGTATGGGGTACTTTATTGTCGTTCTGTGCCGGGTCAATATTTCCCAATAAGCTCAGGAGATGCCGATGTTGGACCTATCGGGAAAAGTTGCCCTCGTGACCGGAGCCAGCCGCGGGATCGGGCTTGCAACCGCCGAGGTTTTGGCCGCAGCCGGAGCAGCAGTTGTCCTCGCCGCCCGCTCAGGAGCGACACTCCAGAAACACGCCGAGAATATACGCGGCCAGGGCGGGCGCGCCTTGGCGGTGCCATGCGACGTTTCCGCGTTCGATGATATGGCGTCTGCCATTGCCCAAACGCTGGAGGCCTTTGGTGGCCTAGATATCCTCGTCAACAATGCCGGCGTGATTGACCCGATTGCGCGCATCGCAGACAGTGATCCTACGGACTGGGGCAAGGCCGTCGATATCAATGTCAAAGGCGTCTACCATGGCCTGCGCGCCGCCATAC
>JBCBAO010000045.1:0-12670 GCA_038532405.1 Pseudomonadota bacterium
GCCATAGACGATTTGTGAAATGGGGCGATTTCATCGAGGCCGATATCCGGGACATTGATCGCCTAAGAGCTGCCTTCCGGACCCACAGACCGGATGGGGTCGTTCACCTCGCAGCCCTGATAGAGGTTGGAACATCCTATGAAAAAACGGCTGATTTTTATGAGAATAAAGTCGGCGGCGCCATCAATTTGATCAAAGCAAGTCAGGAAGCCGGTATCGGTGCCTTCGTCTTTTCATCGACATGCGCCGTCTATGGCATGCCCCAGACACCGCGCCTGAGCGAAGACCATCCGCTTATGCCGATCAATCCCTATGGAAGAACCAAATGGATGGTTGAACACGTGCTTGCAGACATGAAAGCACACCAGAACTTTCCGGCGACCAGTCTGCGGTATTTCAATGCTGCAGGCGCAGCCCATGGGGATGGGATCGGCGAGCACCATCAGCCGGAAACCCATGCGCTTCCCCTCGCTATTTTGGCGGCCCTCGGTCGCCGCAGTGGCTTCGGCATCCTTGGCGACGATTATGATACCCGCGACGGCACCTGCGTGCGGGACTATATCCATGTAAACGACCTTGCCGACGCCCACGTGAAATCCGTTGGACGATTGTTAGAGGGCCATGGCGGAGATATTTTCAATCTCGGCACTGGCGATGGCGCAACGGTGCGGGAGCTCATCGAGACTGTTATCGACATCGCGGGATCGAACTCGAAACTTGAACTGGAGATCAAACCCCGCAGGCCAGGCGATCCACCGCAATTGCTGGCCAACAACACCCATGCACGTGAAACCCTGGGCTGGACGCCGAAAATGGCCTTCCGCGACACCGTGGAATCCGCCTGGCGCTGGCACCGTGATGTCCAGCCTAGCCTTTTCGACGAGGAGGCTTGAAATGGTAAAACACCGCGTCACGGCTATTCAGGCCGCCCCCCTCCTCTTTGACACGGCAAAAACACTCGATCGTTTTGAAGCCTGGTTGACCGAGGCGGCAAAAGGAGGTGCCGATTTGGTGGTGTTTCCGGAAGCCTTCCTCGGCGGGTATCCGAAGGGAGTGGATTTTGGTGCCCGCGTCGGCCTTCGCCTGCCAGAGGGACGAGACCTGTTCCGGCGATATTTCGAAAGCGCTTTCGATCCCAATGGCCCCGCCTTCAAGACCGTACAGGATATGGTCGCCAAGGCAGGTGTGAATGTCGTGACAGGCCTCATCGAACCCGTCGGGGACACGTTGCACTGCGCTGCGGCGACCCTTGATCGAACGGGGAAAATCATTGGCTGGCGGCGAAAACTTATGCCGACGGCGATGGAGCGAATAATTTGGGGCACAGGAGACGGCGCGACCCTCGACATCGCCGAAACCGATATCGGCCGTGTTTCAGCAACGATTTGCTGGGAAAATTATATGCCGCTGCTGCGGGCCCACGCCTATGATCAGCGCACGCAGATTTACACCGCGCCAACAGTCGATGACCGGGATGTTTGGCTTCCGAGCATGCAGATGATTGCTTTGGAGGGGCGCTGTTTTGTCGTTTCCGCCTGCCAATATATGACGCGGGCCGACATTGCAGACGACGCCGACTATGATGCGCTACAGGGCAATACGCCGGAAACCGTCCTGATCCGGGGCGGAAGCTGCATTGTCTCTCCCATGGGGGAGGTGCTGGCACCGCCTCTATTTGGCAAGGCCGGCCTTGTCAGCGCAGAGATCAATTTCGACGACATTATCCGCGGTAAGTTCGACCTTGATACGGCAGGCCATTATGCCAGACCTGACATCTTTAACCTTTCTGTGGATACATCACGGCGCAGTCCCCCTGCCCCTGGCCGAGATTGAGGGCCTCACATTTTTTTTGAGGGCCTCAAAACCCAGTCGAAAGTAGACCAAATCAATGACCGACCGCACCGTTACACTCGAAGATATCCACGCCGCCGCCGCCATATTGGACGGCCAGATTGAACGCACGCCGATGCGCTATTCGCGCACGCTTTCAACGATTACGGGGGCTGAGGTCTGGATCAAGTTTGAGAACATGCAATTCACCGCGGCCTTCAAGGAACGCGGCGCGCTGAACCGGCTTTCCAAACTAACCGAGCAGGAGAAGCAACGCGGCGTCATCGCGGTATCGGCTGGCAATCACGCCCAGGGGGTCGCCTACCACGCCAAGCGCCTCGGCATTCCAGCGACAATCGTGATGCCCATAACGACCCCGTTCAACAAGGTTGAACACACACGGGACCACGGTGCGCGAGTTCTGCTGGATGGCCTGACCTTTGACGAAGCCTCGGTCTTTGCTGCCACCGTCCGCGCGCGGGATAGTCTCACCTTTATCCACCCCTTCGACGATCCGGACATTATCGCCGGCCAGGGCACAATCGCCCTGGAAATGCTCTCGGACAAGCCGGATTTCGATACGCTCGTCGTTCCCATTGGTGGCGGCGGCCTTATTGGCGGCATGGGCACGGCGGCCAAAGCGATCAAACCAGATATAAATCTGATCGGCGTTCAAGCCGCCATGTATCCAAGCATGCACGCCGTACTGAACGGCATAAATACAAATGTCACCGGCGGGGCCACCATCGCAGAAGGCATCGCCGTGAAACAAGCTGGCAAGCTGACAGCAGATCTCGCCCGCGCGCTGATCGATGAAATCGTGCTTGTCGAAGAAGAACACCTGGAGCGCGCCATTACGCTTTATGCCGATGTTGAAAAGACAATCGCAGAAGGGGCCGGTGCCGCCGGCCTTGCCGCTCTTCTTGCGCATCCATCAAAGTTCTCTGGCAAACAGGTCGGGCTTGTGCTGTGTGGCGGCAATATCGATACCCGTCTCCTCTCCTCCGTTCTGACCCGCGCACTGGTGCGGGAAAAACGGCTAACCAATGTGCGGATCATCGGCGATGACCGGCCGGGGCTTCTGGCCCTCGTCAGCAAGGTGATTGGCGATAGCGGTGCAAACATTATGGAGGTTGCCCACAACCGGATTGCCCTGGATGTCCCGGCCAAGGGAGCCGAGTTTGATATTCTGATCGAAACCCGCGATGGCCAGCATACACAAGAGGTGATCGATGCCTTGGCGCAAGCCGGATACCCGCCGCGCCCCCTCGACCGCTGAACAAAGACGTGACACGGGCGCGCAAGCCGCCTAAACCCCCGGGACAACTGACATCTGACCGGAGCGCCCCCCATGATCCGCCACCTTGTCCTCAGCCTCGCCGCGGGCCTCGTCCTCGCTGCTTGCACACCGAAAGAGACCTTAGATTTGAACGATCCATTTGCCGCCCTAACCCCCTGGGATGCGAGCCGAGACGGCATAACCACAACGCCGAGCGGCCTGCAATACTACGTCATTAAGGCGGGCGAGGGCGATGCTGAAAGCCCAGGGATAAATGACGGGGTCAGCGTCAATTATGAAGGCCGGCTCGCCAGTGATGGGACAGTCTTCGACAGTTCCTATGAGCGCGGCACACCAGCCGAGTTTGGTGTTACCCAGGTCATTGCGGGATGGACAGAAGCCCTTCAACTGATGCGCCCTGGGGACGATTGGATGATCTACTTACCCTCGGGCATCGCCTATGGCGCAAATCCACGTCCGGGCGGCGCAATACCCCCAAATGCGGACCTCATATTCCGCGTAGAGATGCTACAAGTAACCAAAGACGAAACGCCAGGGGCAGAATATTGGGCTGCACATACCCCGTGGGACAGCTCCAAGGAGGATGTCCGGAGAACCGATTCGGGGCTTGAATATATCGTGCTCGGGTCCGGGCCGGCAGAGGGAGTTTCGCCTGCACCTGAGGACCGCGTGACCGTGCAGTATGATGGCCGGCTCGCGGCTGATGGACGGCGCTTTGATAGTTCCTATGGCCGCGGACAGCCCGCCAGTTTTGGTGTCTCCCAAGTCATTCCCGGCTGGACTGAAGCGCTTCAGTTGATGAGGCCCGGTGACGACTGGCTTGTCTATCTGCCCTCCGATATTGCCTATGGTGAACGGGGCACCCCAGGTGGGCCAATCCCACCAGACGCAGATTTGATTTTCCGAGTGAACCTTGTGGACGTCACCAAACCTGAGATTTCGGACGCAGTTGCATGGGCGCGCCTGGTGCCATGGAAATCGGATGTCGATGGCGTGCAAAAAACCGAGTCCGGGCTTGAATATGTCGTGCTCGAATCCGGTGCCGCGGACGCACCACAACCGACGGCTCGCGACCAGGTATCGGTCTATTATGAAGGTCGCCTCGCCGAGACCGGTGAAACGTTTGACAGCGCCTATGCACGTGGAGAACCGATTTCATTTGGCGTTACCCAAGTTATTCCCGGTTGGACCGAAGCGCTTCAACTGATGCGGAAAGGGGACCGCTGGATGGTTTATCTGCCCGCGGACATCGCCTATGGCGCAGCAGGCCGACCCGGCATTCCCCCGAACTCCGACCTGATCTTCGAAGTTCAGGTCATGGACGTGATCACGCCCTAACCAAGCATGATACCAAAACGCGGAAAAGATAACAAAGCGGGTTGAGGCTACGATACCGGTCTTCCGAATATGAGGACCGGTTACGCTTAGAATGTTGTCCGCAGCCTCAAGGCGATCGCAGTTTGGCCACGGCCAGCGCCTGATACGCTTCTGCCAGCGTTCAAATCAAGCCTTGCTCCGGCAAACCCGGAAAGCGAATAGCTGACTTCCAAATCAAGCGGTCGATCCCCGTCGCCAAAGCCCGCAGCAACATCTGTAAAGGTCGCTTGCTCAGCCAATTGATCAAAAGCGGTCGGCAGCGAAAGTGTGACACCGCCGCCGCGTGCATGGAGCGGTTGATTGAGCGATATAGAGAATGCATCGGTCGACGAAAGCAGACCAGCGGCCTGTAGACCAACAGAAAACTGTGACGACCGGAGGCGGTCAGCATCAACAACAAGTCCAAACGAACCATTCGTGGGTACATCTGTAAATCCAGTCGAAAAGCGACCGACTGCAGAGAAATTTCGCCATAGTTTGGTCTGGCCAGCGATCGACGTATAAACCGTATCTGTGCCCGACGCCTGCCCGAACAAAGCGCCTGGCAGATCTGCACCAAAAAGGGTCGATTCCTCAGATAGAACACCAAATTCCACGCGCAGGAGGCCAGCATCTGTTTGCTTGGTTACACCTAAGCGGACATTTGTTGCGCTCTGCTCGTCTTCTTGCTGACCGACGAAAGGAAGTGACGTTTCGGGCGTTTCATCAGCCGATAAATTTACAAGTATGTCGAACGTTGTACCAAGCGCCGAGGCTTTTTGTGCGGAGAAACTGACCGCATTTGCGGAAGCAGGGATGTAAACATCCGAGAATGCACCCAGCGCCAAGGTCGACGACACCAAGGACGGCCGCAAAAGCTGATCGACTTCGCGTCCAGAATAGCCCCTCGCCACGGCAATGCTGGTGTCTGTGCTTATTGGCTGGGTAAACGCAAGCGCGATATCGAGATCGGCGGGTTCAGGCTGGTTGAAAGAAGCCGCACCAAGGGACCGAATGGCGCGCTCCGGCAGGAGGCGACCATCGCTGGCCCGGACCCGGACAGCAAGGCTGCCGCCAGCAGGCAGAGCTTGGGATGTTTGTGTCGTTGCGCGAAAGGGTTGAACAACGCCGCCAATCTGAAAGCGATTTGGAGCGCCGGCCGCTGTCGGGAGGTCCACCTGAAAATCGCGACCGAACCGGTCAAGGGCAACAACCGGCCCGATATCCAAAAGCTGGCTGCCAAATACGGGACTGATGGCCGCCGCAAACCCGGTAACCGGTACGGATGCGCCGGTGGCCGTCGAAACAGACAAAGTGCCACTCGGCTCCAGAGCAGCGCCGAGATTTAGCAGGCCGCGCCCAAAAACCGGATCCGTCCCCGGTGCCCCCAAATCGGTTGCGGACTCTAATATGATTTCGACGGTCTCTGCGGCTGAAAGCTGTGGCCAGGCACTGCGCAGGACCGCGACCGCGCCAGATACATGGGGCGTAGAAGCGCTGGTTCCGCTAAAGGGGCTCTGTCCACCACCGATTTCTGGCGTTGGTACGAAAAGGCCCGGTGCAACGATGAAGAAATCCTGCGCGATACCCGCTCGATTGCTGAAATCGGTGATTTCGTTTGCGCCATTAACGGCACCAACGACAATGGCAGTGCCCGCGACACCAGGCTCCAGCACAGACTGGCCCGACAATTCCGGATCAGGCGCATCCGGGCCCATATTCCCTGCAGCCAGAACCGTGACGATGTCATTTGGCACTGCGAAGAACGCAATTATGTCTGCAAATTCCTGACGTGCCGCATCATCATCGGAGCCGAGGGATAAATTAATCACACTCGCATTTTGATTAGCAGCAAGTGCAAACCCATCCAGGATCGCAACACCTTGAATGGTGAGAGCTTCGTCATCGTCAGGTGTATCCGGATCATCGTCCAGATTGCCTCGGATCGCCAGGATGTTCGCCCCTGGAGCGACGCCGACCCCGCCCGATCCATTCGCGCCGCCCGCTGCGATGCCAGCAACAGACGTGCCATGCCCCTGCACATCCTGTAGATCGAGAACAGGGCGCGCGCCATCGGAGAGGTCCGCGCTTGCCGCGTCAATCCGACCGGCGAATTCAGGGTTATCTACATCGATACCAGTATCGATAATGGCAATCGTGACACCCTCGCCAATCTCACCCGCTTCAAAAGCGGGAAGCGCATTTATCTGAGCCAATCCAGGCTGAGCATTAAATTCGGTGGTCGATACGGGATTAACTGGCGGCGGCGGTGGAGGGGGCGGAGGAGGAGGTGGAGGCACGAGCGGCAAAGGCGGAGCCAAACTGGTTGGAGGCGGTGCCGCCCCGCCGCCACCACAAGCTGCAAGGCCAATCGATCCAATCGCAAGAAAAAGCGAAGGCCAAACCCTTGTCCGTCTTGTAGCCGTTCGGCGCGGGTGATCTACCGTCATCTCAGCTTTCCTTTTTTCAGGGACCTGAACCATTGCGGTGGCCACGGTTTGGGTCAAATCAAATGGCTTCTCCCGATTATTTCAGAGCTCCCTTTATGGACCTTAAACCCGAGGACATATCCAGCACCGATCAGAAGTGGGGCCACAACAGGCGTAGACTCAACTGCACCCTAGGCGCGTAGCAATACCTGTCGACGCAAGGTTCGCTCGCCGAGCATATTGTGAACTTGATTGAGTTTCTCAATCGTTGATTTTGGCCAGAGCCCCGGTGCCGATTTCGTTGACAATGATGAAGAGAAACCTTTGCGCGATAAGCTATCGCATTAAACCTTATATTGGATGCCCGTAATTCGCAGGCCGAAAATACCCTCGCCTAGGGCGCGATTTCCTTAACTTGCACATAGCCATGCCACGCGAATAATTCGCGCGCCTCGAATGTTCACCTGTTGGCAGAGGTATGGTTTAGTGAACGAATAGCAAACGTGGGGACGTATTATGGAGCTCAAATCCATCCATCGATGCCTGATGGCAGCCATGCTCGGCTTTTTGATATCTGCAAGCGCAATTGCCCAGACCAATGAAACACCTTCTCGAGACCTGACGGTGCCCAATGTCGAGGTATTGGAACAAACCGCGCCAGCAAGCCGGATCAATCGCCGTGTGATATCGCCGAACCTTGGCCGGGCTGTGCCATCGCGCAATCGCGGCCTGACGCTCGCAACACCGCCTCCTCCCCCGGACAGAGATATCGCTCGCAGCGTTGCAGGCTCAAACGCTGTCTGGGCCGATACGGATATTCTCGTATGCTGGGAAGACGATAATCCAGCGAACGCCGATGGCCGTGCCTGGACACGCTCTGCGGTAGAGGGAAGCTGGGCGCAGGTCTCCAACCTCAACTTCATCGGGTGGGGAAAATGCGAAGCCAACAGTAAGGGGATACGTATCCGCGTGGCAGAGGCCGGCCCGAATGTCACTGAACTGGGCCGGGGCCTCGATGGTTTGCCCGGCGGTATGACGCTGAATTTCACCTTCGCCGCCTGGGGAACTGGCTGCGCCCAGCACCGCGAATACTGCATCAGGGCCCTTGCCGTTCACGAGTTCGGACATGCTATCGGCATGACCCACGAACACAATCGCGATGATCGTGAGGTTTGTCAGGCGGAGATACAGGGGCCGCTGCCAGCCTTCTTCATGACCGACTATGACCCGACATCGGTCATGAATTATTGCTCTCCAGACTGGAACAATTCCGGGAAGTTATCACCCCTGGACGTGGCCGGCGCGCGGATGCTTTACGGCCCATTCAACGCGGAAACGCCTGCCACCGTCGAAATCGTGCCATCAGTTATGTTCGGCGATGGTGAAACGGCAAATGAACAGCCGCCACTCTTGTTTGCAGTCACAGATGACATGGGCAGCGACACCAAGACGCTCTGGTTTTGCAACTCCACACAAGATGAGCTGATTGAATTGGTTGCCACGGTGTCTGTTACACCGGGTACCCACAAGGTTAAGGTTACGAACAGGTCAAACCTATATGATGCAGACGCTTGTGATCGCGGCGAGCGCAAACGCCGCGGGACCAGCGATCTTACCCTCACCGAGCCACTGGCCGTCGGCTTATTCGCAAATGCTGACCTTAGCGGCGATGGAGAAACGGCGGAAGCCTCACTTGTTGTTCGGCGCACGGTAGGCGAGGAGCGCGTCGTCGAAGATTGCCAAACTTGCGTCGCGGCATCGGCAGAAGCCGTGTTTGTTACCGGACCCGTTCCGAACATCCCGGAAGCAGGCCTTGGTGGACGGGGTATCGCACCGCCGCCTGCTCTGCCGGAGACAGATCGGCGGATCCTCCCAATCGCACGCTATAGCGTGGCAGGAGCCCATGCGATCTGGGCCGAACCGATTATACCCGTCTGCTGGGAAGATCTGTCAGGAACGCGAGAGGATGGCCGGAAATGGACGCAGGAAGCCGTGGAGCGGACCTGGGAACACGTCTCCAATATAGATTTCACCGGCTGGGACCAGTGCCTTACGGACAGTTCAGGCATTCGCCTTGCGGTATCCGATAGCGGGCCAAATGTCTTTGCCCTGGGACGCCAGCTCGACGGGCGCAAAAACGGGATGACCCTCAATTTCGACTTTCAAAACTGGGGACCAGACTGTGCTGCGCATCGGGAATTTTGCATCCGCGCCCTTGCTACCCATGAGTTTGGACACGCCATTGGTCTTGCCCATGAGCATAATCGCAGCGATCGAACCCTTTGCAGTGAAGCACCCCAAGGGCCCCTGGCCGCTTTCATCATGACCACCTATGATGCAAATTCGGTGATGAATTATTGCTCGGAAAGCTGGAACAATAACGGGCATCTTTCAAAACTGGATGTTGCCGGTGTTCGATTGCTCTATGGGCCGTTTTCCGAAGAAACCCCAGCAATAGCCCAGCTCGGCGGATCGATCAGTCTAAAAAAGCCCGATAGCGATGAGTTCCATAATGAGAATGTGCTGATCGAACTTGCCATAACGGAGGACACACCCAATCAGCAGTCAACGATTGCCTACTGCAATGGCGACGACCTGTTGATGGAGATCAAAGCTGATGCTCAACTCACACAAGGTACGGCGCAAATACAGCTGAACGTCGCAGCCAGTCTGTTCGAAGCAACAAACTGCCGCAGGGGCGGTGCACTGCTAACCACGCTTGCCGAGGCCTATACACTGATTGAGCCAGGGCTGAGGCCTGTTCTGGGGAATATCGCCTTCATCGAAGAGGTTGAGACAAGAAGCGTCAATCTCGGCACACTTGTCCTTATCCCTGAACGGCGTGTAGGCGACCGCGTCGCCGCCGAGGCTTGCTCGGACTGCAACCAGGCGGCTATGGCAGCTGTTTTTGCGCCAGATGCCGGCTCGGCACAGTTTGGCTCTCCCTTTGGCGATCTTCTGGTGCAAGCCAGATCGCCTTGGCCAGAACAGCTGACTGTCAACTTTGATGTCTGCAAGGATCGTGCTGCGGCTGGTCCGGACTATGGCGGATCTGCCTTGTCCGAGGCCAACATTCAAAAACTATGCGGAGGGGCACCAACCTCCGAGGAGCCGGCAAAGTGCTACGCGGCCGTGATGACAGAGGGCCTGGACTGGGGCGGTGGCTCGCGTTGGACTATGGGTAACGCTGTCAATCTCTGTGCTGGAGCAAACGACGCCACAGCGCGCATCCGGTGTTTTGAGGATCGCATGCAAACAGGCGATACGTGGCCTGAAGCCATACGCGTTTGCAATGCGACCTAGGTAACCTCAGAGAACATCCGGATCACTTTAAGAGCTTAGCCGCTAGTCGGCCTTTCAAATATCAGTATTTACAAACACTTAGGTCAAATTCAGATGTCCGGACATGGACATATTGGTCTTCAAGGTGTGTGGCAGAGCTAAATCGGACTTCAAAAGAGCTCGAATTGACGAATTCGCCAACATACATTTCCGATGCCGGATATCGCAGACGCAATGTTTGCGTTTTTTGGCCGATCAGTTCGGCGGAGATACATCGCCGTAAACGATGAAATGGGGGTTGTCATACCCTCGTTCGGTTTTGCCATAGAGAAGCGGTGTACCATCCACCTGCAGCACGCGGCCACCTGCGGCTTCAATGACGGCATGGCCAGCGGCCGTATCCCACTCCATTGTCCGGCCCATCCGGGGATAAAGATCAGCCTCCCCGGCAGCTATGAGGCAGAATTTCAGCGAAGAACCGGCGGAAATAATGTCGGCAATCTCGAACGCTTCCAGAAACGCGTCCGTCTCAGGTGTCCGGTGGGACTTGGATGCAATAGCCGTGAGACCATCGCGACTGGCCGTGCTTCGAATTCGAAGGGGTGAGCGTGCCTCTTCTGGAGGCACAAGAGCACCAGGCTCAGCCTCAGCTTGCCATGCAGAGGAAACCGATTCAGCCACAAACAAACGCTTCAAGGCGGGGGCATAGACAACACCCATTACCGGGCGGCCATGTTCGATAATTGCTATATTTACAGTGAATTCACCGCGCCTATTGATAAATTCCTTGGTGCCGTCGAGCGGATCAACCAGGGCAAACCGCCCAGCGATTTGCGGAACCTGCCCGTTAGAAACGGCTTCTTCGGCCAGAACAACAAGCCCCGGATCGGCCTCAGCAAGCGCTTTTAAAATAAGGTCTTCCGCTTTCTGGTCAGCTTCAGTGACCGGCGAGGCGTCATCTTTGCGGGCCACCTCGAAATCGCTTTCATAAACCTCCATAATCACAGCACCGGCTTTCAAGGCGATATTTGCAAGCTGTTCGGGTTTAAGCGCCATTTCACTGTCCTTAAGGCATTTTGATTTTCTATCGCAGCGGGGTAGCGATGCCGCTTCTCATTGTCGACCCAAATCACTCAGCCGTTCTTCAAAAAACTGCCGCCTCGCTTCAACGCCGTTATCCGACCAACACGCGCATCTTGTATCGCTGAGAAAACCAGGACACGCGGAAATGCAGCGCGAACCGAGTCCATTCATGGCTAGGCTCCAAACCGCAGTCTTGATGTCACGCTCTGCCGACAGCTTGACCACCAATGCAAGGTCACTCTAGCACTCTAGCCATCTGAAAGGATCCCGAAATGGCGAAGATCTACCCTGTGATCATGTCCGGTGGCTCCGGTACGCGACTATGGCCGCTTTCTAGACAGGCGACACCCAAGCAGTATCTCCCCCTGATTGACGACACATCGCTGATGGAGGAGACGCTGCAACGGATAAGCCATAGCCATGGCACAGATCTCTCCATTGCTCCGCCGACAATAATCTGCGCAGCTGGACATCGCGATCAGGTCTTCGATCACTGCAAGCGTGCCGGCAACATGCCTTTGCGTGTTATTTTGGAGCCAGTGGCAAGGAACACAGCTGCGGTGGCGGCGATTGCAGCTGCAGAGATTGAAACGATGGACCCGGACGGGCTTGTGCTACTTCTCCCCGCCGATCACCATGTGAAGGATCCGGCCGCGTTCTGGCTGGCTATAAATGCTGGCGTGCCCCAGGCGGAAAAGGGTTACCTCACAACGCTTGGTATCCAGCCGAGCCACCCCGAAACCGGCTATGGCTATATCCGTACCGGTGCCTCTCTTTCAGACCAGGTCTTCAAGATTGCAACCTTCGAAGAGAAGCCCGACGAGGAGACAGCAAAGCGCTATGTTGAGAGCGGCGACTATTATTGGAATGCGGGCATCTTTCTCTTTGCGGCAAAGGCAATGCTGGAGGAATGCCGTGCGGAAGCCGGCGATATCCTGGAGGCAGCCCTCGCAGCCTGGGAAAGCGCAAAAAGAGAAAACGAGGTGCTTTTGCTGGACGAGACCCTGTTCTCAGCCTGTAGGTCCGAATCTATCGACTATGCGATTATGGAGCGCACGCAGCGTGCTGCGGTTATCGCCCCAGTCGATATCGGCTGGAATGATATTGGGTCATGGGATGCTTTAAGCACCCTTATCCGCGAAGACGGGCACAACCATGGCGGCGACAACACGATTATCATAGACAGCCAGAACAGTTATGCACGAACGACGGGTCCCAAGGTCGCCCTTGTCGGTGTTGAAAACCTTATTGTTGTTGCAACCGGCGACAGCGTTCTGGTGCTAAAGTCCGACAGAAGCCAGGATGTCAAAAAAGTGGTTGAGGCCCTAAAGACCGATGGTGATCAATCCCTGCTCTAGGAGCGAGGTTCATGGGAGCGGCCAACCTCCCG
>JBCBAO010000046.1:0-12661 GCA_038532405.1 Pseudomonadota bacterium
GCAAGCCCACACCTCAGAGAGCCGTTGGCTCGCTTCGGGCGGGCTGTCTTTTCCCCTCCGGCCCCAGCGTTCTGGGGCGCGGGCCTTCAGGGAAAAGACGGCTGACCCGGTGGCCCATGTTGGAGCATGGGCCGGGGTCAGCGGCGCGCGTTATGACCGTCTGCATCACCGGGCGAGGTAGGGTGGATGGCCAGCTACCACCTCTCTGTGAAAACGATCAAACGCAGCGCCGGGCGCTCTGCCACTGCAGCCGCGGCCTACCGTGTCGGTGAGCGCATCGAGTGCCAGCGCGAAGGCCGTGTCCACGATTACACCCGCAAGCAGGGCATCGAGGAGACCTTCATCCTGGCACCGAAGGACGCCCCGGACTGGGCGCAGGATCGGTCCCGCCTCTGGAACGAGGTCGAGGCCAGCGAGACCCGCCGCAACTCCGTCACCGCCCGCGAGTGGGAACTGGCCCTGCCGTCCGAGATCAGCGCCGAGGCCCGGTCGCAGATCACCCGCGACTTCGCCCAGGAACTGGTCAGCCGCTACGGCGTGGCCGTCGATGTGGCTATACATTCGCCGCACCGCGAGGGCGATCAGCGCAACCACCATGCCCATGTCCTGACCTCCACCCGCAAGCTTGAGCCGGAGGGCTTCACGACCAAAACCCGCGTACTCGATTCCGCGAAAACCGGCGGCGTCGAGATCGATCAGATGCGCGGCCTCTGGGCCGAGTTGCAGAACCGTGCCCTGGAGCGGGCAGGGGAGGTGGAGCGCGTCGATCACCGGTCGCTCGAAGCGCAGCGCGCGGCGGCGCTGGAGCGGGGCGATCAACTCTCAGCCGAGGAGCTGGATCGTGACCCAGAGCTGAAGCTGGGACCGGCGGCAAATTCCATGGAGCGCCGGGCCAAGGCGATGGCCGAGCGCCAGGGACGGGAATACGTCCCGGTCACCGAACGTGGTGCTGTCGTCCATGCCGCTCGCCAGGCCCGCGCCGCTTTCCGCGAGATGCGCGAGCGTCTGGATATCGCGCGGGAGACCTATGGGGCGGAGCGGGATGCAGGGCAGGGGCGCGTGTCCGCCGGTCTGGCAGCACTCAGGGCTGCAACTGCAAAAGATCGCGACCGCGACCGAAACCCGAATGACTTCCGGGAGCGTCTCGCGCGTGTCGTGGACAGGTCACGGGACCAGGACGACACGCCGAAACCGGAAGGCCGCAATTATGCTCGGGAGCGGCTGAAGGAGATCATGGAAAAGGATGCCGGTCGCGACGGTCAGGCGGCGGTTCACAAGCTGGACGGTCACAGCGAATCTGAGCTTGCAGGTGATACTGGGCGCGAGGACCGCAAGCCCTCCGTGAACGAGCGCCTGAAAGACGTGCTGAACAAGCCGCGTGAGCGGCTGGAGATCGAGGACGAGCGCGACCAGGAGAAGGAGCAGGAGGTCGAGAAGGATCGTGACATCGACCGTGATCCAGGTCTCAGTCACTGACGAGGCGATGAGAACTCGTTTCCCCGTTCTTCATGGGAATGCTCGCTTGAGAGAACCCGACGCCAACAAGGAATGAAATCACACCGGTCGCAGTCTTGAACTCGCGCACCTTGATTGCATTCTGCGTCAGGCGCGTCCTTGCGGTGACAAGAATTTTCTCCTGACCGTCACTCCCAACCGTCCGCATGATCCAGAGGCCATGCCAGCTTGGCCCTTTGCGTTCCGGATCGACCTTGCAGAGCACCTCGACTGTATGGCCCTCTTCGGCAAGCGCGCGAAGGCCTTGTTCGGTGGTCACATTTGGTTCGATCTCTATAGTCGCGGTCATCGGATGCTCTTGAAGAAACGGGAGTTATCTCTTTGTGCCGAAATTCATCAAGATTAGCAATCGTATATTATTGACTTCAACTTGCCCAAAGGGTTGGGCGCAGACAGCCGGTATCAGGGGGAGGGCGCGGCCCTCGCCCCTCGGGCAACCTCCTTCGACGGCACCGGGTCCTCGCGCTCACGCGGCGGGCCGCACCACTGCCATCGAACACGGTTGCCTCGCCCCCTCCCGCGTTCGCCACGTGGCAGATTTCCGCCTCGCAAACCTGCAAATTCGCAAGAACATGTGCCATCTGAGGGGTATCGTGATACATCCGAGTTTGTCTCGACCTGATCGTCCCACTGAATCTGTTTTGGGGATCTCATCTTTTACAATTCTTCTTGGAGTGGTCGTGATGCAAATTGTTGCAGGGAATGCCCGCCGAACACACGGTGGCTTCAACTGGATATTCGGATATACGTTCCTTGTCAGCGCGTTGGCGAGTGCCTCGTTTGCGCAAGACCGCGACCCGATGCTACTTTATGATGCTAACGGGACAACCGTGCGTGCACATTTGCAGTTTGGCTTGAATGCTGTCGTTGAAGACAATCTGTTTTGGGACCTCGCGGCAACAACGGCACCGGGCAGTGGTTTTGACCCGGACACCGAGTGGCTGGAAGGCTACATCAAGCCCGGCTTGAGTTTCGAGACTCAGCTTGATTCCGGGTCTGTTTTTTATGGCAAGCTCTCTGCCGTCTCGTCCTACACATGGGGGACAGACGCCTTTGATACAGGCGATACAGGCGCGACGACGCTTGAGGAGGCCTATCTCGGATTCCGTAGCGATTTGGGAGGCGGCTTGTCATACGATCTATCGCTGGGGCCGCGTGAGTTGACGCTTGGCACGGGGATGCTGATCGCAAATGGTGCCACAAGTGGCTTCGAGCGGGGCGCGCTGAAGTTGGGCCCGCGCAAAGCTTGGGAGATGGCCGCCATCGGACGCTTGTCCTTCGGGAATGTTACCGGGACAGCCTTCTACCTGGACCCCAACGAACTGCCTTCTACGGACGGAAACAACGAGCTTGCCGGTCTGGATATCCGGTTTGACGATCCGGCTGGCGGATACCTTGGCGCGACATTCGTGAATGTGCTCAACTCGGGCTCGCCCTATCCGCAGGCGGCCCCTGGCGGGATTGGTGCTCCGACGGTGACGCCGGGCGCACGTGAGGGCACCAATACGCTTGGTCTCTACGGAAAAACTAACCCGTTCGCCGGTGCACTGGAGAATTGGGAGTTCACCGGTGAAGTTGCCTATCAATGGAACGACAGGATCGACTTGGAAGCTTGGGCTGGCCGTGTAACGGCAGGATATACGTTTGCAAATGCAGCCTGGTCGCCGACCTTCACACTGGGTTATCAGACTTTCTCAGGTGACGATCCCAACACAGCGAAACTCGAACGGTTTGATCCGCTCTATTACCAGGGCAGTCCGAGTGCCTGGGCGACCGGATCGAAATCCGCATCGACATTCATCAACTCGAACGTGAATGCCCTTTCATTGGCGCTTCGTGTGCAACCAACCAAAAAGGACACTTTGACTTTGAGATACTCCCATATCCGGGCCAACGAGTTGAACAGCCCGGTCCAGTTCGGCCAGGCAACCCGCGTGGATATCAATGGGAATGTGGTTTCGGGCGTCACGGATGCGCATCTCGCCGACGATCTGTTCCTTGAATACAGCCGCATCATCAACCGAAACACATTCCTGACAGCCGGTGTCTCGGTTTCGTTTCCTGGCGCGGGGATCGACAACGTGGTCGGCGGAGACGCAGACCCCTGGACCGGAGGATTCATCAATGTCGTCGTCAACTTCTAATTTCATCGCACTGGCTACGGGGATTGCTATGGCACTTGGCGCACCATCTGGCGCATTCGCGCAATCCGCGCCGCTTTCGGCACAGGACTCCGATCCCAATGTTATGGGCTGGATGCAGGGTTTCCCGCCGCCGCCAGACAAGATCATTACACAGCCGGATTCGGTTTATTTCAGCTTTCCTAGGCTGCGCTGGTCGGTTTGCCATCTGCGCGAGTTTCTACCCACGGAGGAGATTAGCCGCGGTATTGGAGCGCCGGTCCCGCTGGACTATCTGCCGCCCGCCGAATTCGCCGACATGCGGCAAGAGATCGACGCTCTGACCTTCATGCCGATGGATGGCGAAGAAGAGATGACCTGGGAAGAGTCGCTCTACGCCAACTACACCGATGGGATGCTCATCCTTCACGAAGGACGGGTGGTCTATGAGCGCTATTTCGGGTGCCTCAAGGAAGACGGCAAACATGCCATCATGTCGATGACCAAGTCGGTCACCGGTCTTCTGGGCGAAATCCTGGTCGAGGAAGGCGTTCTCGACGACACGCTTCTGGTCCGCGACGTGATCCCCGAGATTGGCGACAGCGCCTTTGGCAGCGCGACAGTTCGCGAAGTCATGGATATGACCACGGGCGTTCAGTATTCCGAGGATTACTCGAACCCGAATGCCGATATCTGGCTCTATTCAGCTGCCGCCAGCCCCCTGCCAAAAGCCGAAGGGTACACGGGGCCCGACGGGTACTGGGAGTATCTTCAGCAGGTGCAACCCGAGGGCGAACATGGTGCCCAGTTCCACTACAAGACAATCAATTCCGATATGCTTGGGTGGATGATCAGCCGCGTGACCGGCAAGTCGGTTACCGATCTGGCCTCGGAGAGGCTTTGGCGGAGCATGGGGGCTGAACAAGACGCCTATCAGACCGTCGATGGGAAAGGCGTGCCGTTTGCAGGCGGAGGGATCAGTGCGGGGTTGCGCGATCTTGGGCGTCTCGGGCTCCTGATGTTGAATGGCGGTGTCATCAATGGCGAGCGGCTATTCTCGTCCGCTGTTGTCGACAAGATCAGAGCAGGGGGTGACCCAACCAAATTCGCGGGCTTCCCCACGATTCCGGGCGGCAGCTACACCAGCCAATGGTGGGTTTTCAACAACGACAATGGGGCCTTTGCCGCGCGCGGCGTCCACGGCCAGACGATCTATGTCGATCCGACGGCGCGGATGGTGCTGGTGCGGCTCTCGTCGTTCCCCCAAGCGCAAAATGGGTTCATCGATCCCACCTCACTGCCAGCCTATCAGGCCGTGGCGGATCATCTGATGGCAGAGAATTAGCTGACGAGGTTGGTTGGTGCTGAGTGGGTTATCGAGGACATCGCAGGCCGTGGCGTCGTGGACAACAGCCCCGCCAGCCTGATCTTTCTGCGAGGAGGGCGGCTTGCGGGGAATGCCAGCTGCAACAAACTGATCGGTCAGTATTCCTTAGATGGCATGTCGCTCACGGTAACACCGGCAGGCGTCACTATGATGGCCTGCCCCGATGCCTTGATGACACAGGAGCGGAAACTCCTGGAAGCTCTTGGGGCGGTCGAGCGATACACAATAGACAAAAGCGGTGCGCTTCTTCTTACCTCGGCAAGCGAAGAAAAAATTCGGGCTTACCGAAGATAGTAAGTTCGTTTCGATCAAGTGCGCAGTCCGTACAAGCGCGCTTAGTGCTCTCGCATTCACACAAACCCTCATCCCGACTAATCCATGCGCCAAAAACGGTCCTTTTTGCCGCCCTACTCTGCCCCGCGACATATCAACCGCTTAGGTTGGACAAAAACCCACGGCAAAACCTTTGCGGTTTTGGCAGGTTTTTGTCACAGTGAGACATGATTATCGGATATGCCCGCGTCAGTACTGACGACCAAAGCCTTGATACCCAAACCGATGCGCTGACAGCGGCAGGAGCAGGCAAGCTGTTCGCTGACAAGATCAGTGGATCGAAGCGCGAAAGGCCGGAGCTGGACCGTATGCTGGAGCAGCTCCGCGACGGTGACGTGGTGACCGTGACCAAATACGACCGCTTGGCTCGGTCGCTGAAAGACCTTCTGGAGATTGTCGAGACGATCCGCGAGCGCGGTGCCGGCTTTCGGTCCCTGGCCGAGGACATCGACACTACGACACCGGCAGGCCGTCTGGTGTTTCATGTCTTCGCTTCCATCGCCCAGTTTGAGCGCGAGCGGATTTCTGAGCGGACCAGGGAAGGGCTGGCCTCAGCACGTAAACGTGGCCGGATTGGGGGCAGACCCCCTGCCCTCTCAGCCGATCAGAAAGACGAAGTACGCCGGATGCGGGATGGTGAACAGCGCGCCGTCGCGGAGATCGCGCGCTTGTTCAAGGTCAGTGAGCGGACGGTACGTCGGGTTTAACGCCGCCCGTAGAATGCAGGGGCATCCCATTCTTCATCGGTGTCATCGAGTTCGGCAGTCAGCAATGTCATCCGGAACCCATTTTTCTGTGCCAAGGTTTGCTCGAACAAACAAACTCCCGCCGCATCATTCAGCCAGGCTAAGCCATCAACCTCGATGCTGTCCGTCACTTCACCGATATCGGCGTTCGACAGAGCAGACACACTGTTTTGCGGGACCGGTTGGCCGCGCGCCACAGACAATCCCGGAAAGAACTCATTGCATCTCGCATAACGAACAACGCCCGCTTTGGAGAAAACCACGGCGGCGGGATCACCGATGCGTGGAATGTAACGTCTCGCAGCGGCTTCTCTGCTGACTTCGTGTCGCTGAGCCAGCTCCAGAATGTTTGCCAAATCAGCGTCTCCGCTTGCTCGTATGAATTCCGCTACTGATCTGGCGGGCATCAGCAGTTCGGCTGCGAACTCGTTGGCTTGCTGTTCCATGCGAGAGTGCTGATCGTTTGGTTTTGCTTTCTCTACCGCAAGGTCCTTTGCGCGGCAGCGAAAACCGTCGGGGCTGTTCGCACGATGAAAAGGATGAACGTAATGCCCTATTTCATGGGCAATAGTGTATCGCTTCCGGTTCTCGTGGCGATCTCCATTGATCAGGATAGCTCCTTCCGACTTGTCGCGCGGAACAATGAGCGCGCCTTCCAAGCCACTTAGCCGGGCCTCTCTAATCTCGTAAATGTCGATTGCTTTTGCGATCTCTCTGACAGGTATCTTCACTGTGCCGTCTGGAAGCTGCTCTAGGATTGCCTTTGCAAGCTTCTTCGGATCGCTTCCGGCATCGTCAATTTCCATGCGGTCAATTTGTACCATCTGCCCCCTTTCGGCGGTTCCGCAACGACTGGATCATGTCGTCAATGATCGCCCGATCATTTTCCTCTAAGTCCCCGACCTGCCGGAACATCCGAGCCATTTCATCGTTTTGGTCGCTTTCAAAATCTTCACCTACGAGGTGCTTGATGGATACTTTGAAATAGTCCGCAATCTTAGTAAGCAACTCAAGAGATGGATTGTCCGCCCTGCCTTTTTCAAGCTCCCAGATATGAGTTTTTGAAACCCCAAGTGCGTCAGCTACTTCCTGCAAAGATTTTTTCTTTTTTACCCTGAGTTCGTTCAGACGGACTGCAAATGACATGGCTCTCTCCCTGAATCAAAGCGGCGCAGCTCTTAGAGGAGCGCGCCGTAAGATGCAATGATATTATCATGTGTCAGTTAACTTGACAAATCAAGTCGTAAGATGATATGATACAATATCGGTCACCAATAGTGGGGCCGTGTCAAACGGAGACAGAAATGTCCAAGAACCAGTATGTCGTTCGCAATGGCGACAAATGGGGCGTTCGCGGCGAAGGCAACGAACGTCTGACTAAGAGCTTCGATACTCAGTACGAAGCTATCGACTACGGGCGCGATATTGCCCGCAATCAGGGTGCCGAGCTGCGTATCCAAGGCGAGAACGGGCAGTTCCGCGAAGCCTGGAGCTACGGCAACGATCCCTATCCCCCGAAAGGCTGAACAATGATCAAGATGAAATACAAAGGCAGAACTTTCACCAATGGCCGTTCTCTTGCGAACGCCATGACACGGGACTTCAACAACGAGATCGAGCGCAAAGTGCGGCAAGCAGCGACTTCCTCAGGCGTCCGCGTTCGTAAAACCCACAAGGGTTTTGAACTCGAAGGCGATGCAAACAGCATGACCCGGTTTAACAACCGGCTGGGGCGTTGATCGCCCGGAAAACCTCCCTCGTTTCCAAAACTTAGGCGCGTCTCATTTTCATGAGCGCGCTTTTTTGATTGGCGAGTAGATGTATGAGGCTATCGGCGGTTAGGGTGGATCACTCAACTCTGTCCAACCCCGCCCCCAGTCGATCACTGTCTTGCCTGAACGGCTTTTCTCAATCGGCCAAAAACGCCTTCCTTGGAACTCTACGATTTGCTTGCTCTTGGCGTTGGGAAAAGCTGCATCCAGAGCCTTTTCTAAGATTTCTTTCTCTGTAAGAGGTATTTGGCCAGATTCTTTAAGAGCATTCGAGATCGCTGTTACCTTTCTGCGAGCTGCCTTGATATCGGCCTGATACTTGTCTGGGTTGTTTCCTGAGTATCGATCAAACCGGTCCTCCCAACTTTTGAGATTGGCGCGGGCTTCCTCCAGATCATGGACCGTATACATCTTGCGTTCCTAATCGCGGTAATCGCGAATAGCGGACTGATCAAGTTTCTCAGCAGGAACAAGCCGATAATGTCGCTCCTCAACAACCTTGATCGCGTCATCCTGCAAGGTCAGCTCGAAGAGAGCGACAACCTCGTCTTGCATAAACTGTGCGGCGATCGCACGGCACCGCATGCCGGGGAATCTATCTTCTACGAACCTAATGTCCTGGCTCGTTTGAACGATCCCTATTTGATCTTTTCCGCCTTTCGCTTGGACTGGAATCACGTAGTGACACCCTCGTTTGTCCAAGCCTATGTAGAGTTCGTCGATCTCGATCTGCCCGATATCCTGCACGGTGGTTCGCAGGTGGTTTTGCAGGCTGTACGTCGTCAGCCCCAAAAACGTGTCTATGAGCCTATTGTAACGCACGATCGCCAACAGTGCTTGCTCATCGTCTAGGGCGTAAGCTCGAATGAGTTCTGGTGTGGCGTCCGGAATGTCAGTGCAGATGAGGTCATCCCTGGGTGCAATCCTGGTATGTTTGACCAGCTTGAAGCGATAGCGCCCCTTCCCTGCGCCTTCGATGATCCACTCTAATCCCTCTGGCTGGGTTTCGAGAATGCTGTCAGGCAAGGCATTCCTGTACCGAAATGAATACGGGATATCGCCGATATTCTTAATGCGCGGAAATCCAAGTGCGACATAGCTTTCTTCAAGCTCCGCTCTGTCGAACTCGAATTCAGTCGCGCCCGTCTCAAAGTGATCGAAGAAGATTTTCTGGATTGTCGCTTGATAGCGGTTAGGCGATTTAGCCATAGGCCACCCTCCTAGCGTTGATCTCTTCCTCGATCTCTTCCTGCTTGCGCTTTTTCGCGCCGCTCTTTCGGTCACGCTTGCTTGGCGGCGGCGTGATGCCAAACCGGCGTGATGCCTGCGAAAGATCGAGTGTTAAGAGCCTTGGATCGCCAAGTGATAGGGTTTCTTGGGGCCTGATTGGTTCGATGCCCAGGGCTTCAATCATCTTTGTGGCGATCGCCCTGGCCAAAGGCGGCGGCACCGCATTGCCGATCTGCCGCGCGCCATGCCACTTGGTCGCGTTAAGTCGAAACCAATCTGGGAAGCCGTGCAAGCGCGCCATTTCGCGTACGGTGATGCAACGCGCATGACGATAATGGATCGGGCGCGGGCTAGTGAATGCTCCTCTTGCGCCGTCCGTTCCGGCGCGAAGTGTGTTTGAAACACCGCCTTGTGGAAGTTTGAAAAAACGGCTGATCGGCTCGACCGCCCCCTCTTCCGTTTGACGGAAACGTCGACGCGAAATCTCAGTGTGATCAGTGCGCGCGCTCGAAGTGAGCACGTTTGGATTCCAATCACGCACATAACCGAAATGCCAAGTGTCGTTTTTGAGGCCGCGCAGCTCCGCCGCATAGTCGGACGGATCGCCAAAACGGCTCGTTCTAACCGCATCGCTTGCGTTTAGAGTCTCAAAGGTATCGGCATCGGGAAGATCCCCGATTGCCTCAGCGCAAGATGGGCCAAAGTTGAGCTCCGGAAAGTGCTTTGGACGACCGGCGATGTTGGTTGTAGGTGTAGGGTACTCTGGAAGAGCCCTACCCTTCTTCATTCCCAGGAGGATGAAGCGTTCTCGCGATTGTGGTGTACCGTAATGTCCAGCGTTGAGTACCTGCCAAGGCAAGCGGCATTCGTAACCGACCCGATCAAAGGCCTCGACTAGCTCTCCCAGGAAAGCCTTGTGTTTGCCAACCGTGAGACCTTTGACATTTTCAAATACAAAACTCTCAGCGTCGAGCTCATGCACGAGGCGCACAAAATCAAGAACGAGCTGGTTACGGGGGTCGTCAAGCGCCCTGTGACCAATCAGAGAAAAGCCCTGGCAAGGCGCGCCGCCGAACACGCAATCGATCTTCTTCCCCTCAAGGCCTGCACGTTGCCTGACCTCATCGCCGGTAAGCTCGGCAACCGAGGCTGGAATTACTGTTGTTTCAGGGAAATTGAACTCGTGAACGGCACAATGTACGGGGTCGATCTCGATCGCAGCTTTTATATCGAAGCCTGCTTGCTCGAAGCCAAGGCTTAGCCCCCCTGCTCCTGCAAATAGATCGATTCCGATTGGTCTCATGCGTAGTCCCTGCTCATATTGTTTCCAATGTTTAAGTCATAGTTTCAGAGATGTCGATCGTATTTCCAAAACCCCCAGAAAATGTTGATAAATCGACCCTTCACTTCGGCTAACGGTGGTCGTTAAGTACTGGCGCTTCTGTAAGCCGCTAACATGTCCTCCAAAACGTCATTTAGCCGCCTGCCCTCTTCGTCGCGCAGAGTATTCAAGTCATCACGAAGCTTGCTTGAGACGTAAATACGCCAGTACGTCATGTCTTCATTTAGCGGCGGCCGCCCACGCCTAGGAGTCGGCGACGGTTCAGCAGTGCCAGTGGAACGATTGAAGCCATTGGCACGTCCTGCGGCGGCAACAGCTTCAGCGTCGGCTCTAGGACGAGAGATTTTCTTCTTGCGCTTCAGTCCCGCCCCAATTTTCGGCGCCACGGCTTCTTCTTGATCTTCATCGCTCAAGTTGAGGAATGTTCCTGCCATTAGTTTGCCTCCAGTACCTCTGCCAGCTCTTTGCCAAGCCGCGCTGTGTTGCTGATCGCGCTCTTCACAGACTGGCTGTCTTGCAGTTCGAAAAGGGTGCGGCCCTCGGCCATGACTCTCTCGAAGGGCGCGCGCCGCATGAGTTCAGTTTGCAAGCGCTCCACCCCTGCCCCGTCCAGCTCAGCCAACAGTTCTTTGTGAGATTTGGTGACGATTGCAGCGTCCGTCTGCGTGATCAGAATGCGAGCTGGCACCGTTCGCCTGGCAGCTCGCCCAGCGTCTCGGATCATTTTGAGTGCCGCACCCGCTGCATCGCCGTCCAATGCACTCGGGCGCATTGGAATAATGCAGAGATCAGAAGCCGAAGCAGCATAGGACGCCATTAGGCCCGCCACACCTTCGAGGTCAACGAACACCAAGTCGTGGTCATCGTCCGCCGCCTCCAGCGTGTCGAGAATGGTGCTGTCAGAAGGGTCTGAGATCACCGTGAAAGGTGCATCCCCAAGGTTCTCTTCATTGCGTTTCCCCAGCCAGACGCGTGCAATGCTCTGCCGTGGATCAGCGTCTACCACAGCAATCGAGAGGTCTTCGTTCTTGGCGAAGACAGACGCCAAAGTGAGTGTTGCAGTGGATTTCCCACAACCACCCTTGGGTGAGAGGACGCTTACAATCATTTGTCTGCTCGTTGTTTTTTCTCATTTATGTGACGTGCTACAAAATATGTCACGATATTTTTTATGTGCGGTATATTTTATGGCATATAAAATTCTACGGCATAAAAAATATCCTATTGCTGTTGCCGGGCGGCCCACTTCCGGCAAAACCCAATGAACGCGCTGTCAGGGTTGCGCGGTGGCTCCATGCTTTGCTCAAGAAGACTCATGACCCATACCCGCCATTCCTGCTCGATCACGTAGACATCCCAACCAGGTGCAGCTTGCCGAGCGGCTTCATAGGTTTCTGGCATCAGTTTGGCAGTGAAACCTGTGCCAGAAATCAACGGTTGTGAAACACGACTGCGGAACGACACCATGTCGTCTTCCATGCTCACCGAATAGTCGGGTAGGTGGTCAAAATCGCACAGTGCGCGAACGGCCATTCGGAAGTTGCGAATAGCATCGCTCGACCCGCACTTCTTTTGCAGCTTTTTCAAGCCAATCTGCCAAGAATCCTTCGAGCCGCAGTGCTTTCGGGCGATTTCGTAAATCCGGCGCTCGATTGGCTTGCGAAGGCGAAAATAATCCGGGTGAAGGGTCAGAACCTCATTGGCCTCGATCGCCTTGAAGAGCCACTCTGATAGCTTAAGACCCCATTCGGTGACTCGGCCATCATGTCGTTTGCGCTTGATCTTCGCGCCCTCGATTAGGCCGAAAGCCTCCCACGTCTCTTCGCCGCCCGTCTTGATTGTCGTTCTGAGACGAGTGCTATCCAGCCGGTCAAGGGAGTCACGCAACAGATCGTAGTCGTGGCCACCGGTGTGGCGGTTGCTGAACTCCAAGAAGTCCTGTGCTTGGAACTGGATTTCACGCGAGTAGGGGCGACCTTCGTTGCGTGCCGCCATGATTTGGCTGATTGCGAAGATCAGAATGTCCTTGTCATAGATGTTGGCAATGCCCTTGGGACCAGGAGTAACCTCCAAGACAACATCCCCATGCTCGTATCTTTTAACGTCCCGGATTGGCTTCTTTGACAACGTGAAGATCGGGTGCTCCATGGACGCCATGTCGCTTTTGATGACAGCATCGGCCACATCACAGATGAACAGATTGGCCTGGGGATGGC
>JBCBAO010000047.1:0-12582 GCA_038532405.1 Pseudomonadota bacterium
TACGAGACCGGGTCAAACCGGGTGAGCGCAAGCCGTCTGTTCCAGATTGCCCAGCTTTTGAAAACCGATGTCGGCATGTTCTTTCCAAATAGAAATACCGACGCGGCCATACCGGAAGAAGATTCTGCTTCGCCCCGGCACATCATCGAGCTTGTCCGGCGCTTCTCGAAAATTGAGAACAGCCAGATCAGAGCAAGCATTTTGTCGTTGGTGAGATCATTGGCGGACGCAGATACAGAACCTGCAAAGATCTACCCATCACTCGCCGAAACGAACGGCAGCGGGAATCAAGCGCCAAGGGCAATGGCTGTTGACTGAGCGCCGCTCCTAAGACCTGCGCCTGCAAATTCCCAGCACCAGGCGCTCGGCGTTTCCAGGACTTTGCGGACCAGGGCATTGTTGAGGGCATGGCCAGGTTGCTCGGCCGTATAGGCACCAGCAATATGGCCGCCAATCAAGGCCAAATCACCGATTGCATCGAGCAATTTGTGACGCACAAATTCGTCCCGGCACCGCAATCCCTCGGGATTAACCACCGTGTCGCCATCCACGACAATCGCATTCTCCAAGGATCCGCCCCGCGCAAGCCCCCGGGCCTTCAGCGCCTCAACTTGCTGTGAAAATCCGAATGTGCGCGCAAAGGCTATATCTTCCGCAAAGATCCCGGGAACAAGCTCTAGCGATGCTTCCTGCACACCAATCGCGCGGCTTTCAAAATCGATCCGCGCGGAAAGATGAAGCGCATCATTGTCCACGGGGCTGAGCCGGGCCCATTTGCGTCCGTCGGAAACCGAAATGTCTTCTAAAATGCGAACAATCCGCCGGGGGCGGCCCTGGGGAAGGATACCGGCTTCTCTAAAGAGGTCGCAAAATACTGCGGAGGATCCGTCCATAATGGGAACCTCCGGGCCATCGAGTTCAATGTGCAGATTATCGAGCCCCATACCAATACAAGCGGCGAGCAAGTGCTCAACCGTTGCGACGGTATCGCCATCTTCATTACATAGCGTCGTCCCCAAGGTCAGCTTGGACGCATGGCTGGCAGCGGCCTGGATGCTGCTCCGGGGGGCGGGAAGGTCGGTTCGCACAAAACGAATGCCGTAATCAGCCGGTGCCGGTTTGACCGTCAATCTCGCCCGCTCACCCGTGTGCACGCCGATGCCGGCGCACACCGCTTCCGTCTGTAATGTCTGCTGGTTTGTCACGCTGAGTCCCTACACTCTACACCCTACCCGTTATTCCCTTATCGGGCGAGGTGGGGAGCGCTCAATACACGGTTTATTTCTCAGTGTTGCAGAAAAAGCCGCAACATCCGTTGCGGCTTTGAATCTGGGATATGATTTCGTGAGTGGCTACTGCAGGCTAATGGTTCGCCGACCGTCTCAGGAAGGCTGGAATCTCCAAATCAGCATCGTCAAACGGCGCAGGCTCAGGGTGATCATCGGGCGACGATACGATGGCCTCGGTGGGTTGATCGTCGTTCTCGGGTGTCTCGGCACCCCGGCGCCATCCAAACAGATTGGCAAAACCAGCCTGCCCCTGGGGAGGGCTTTCGGGCGCGTCGGCAGCCGGTGGCTCCGCGTCACTTTCCGGCAGTGCCGCCTCTTCCGTCGCTCCAGTCTCAGAGACCGCGGCTGCAAAGCTTGGCCGCGCGCGTAAGACCGCCTCGGCGCTGACCTGCTCATTGCCTTCGCTGGCTGGGATATGTGCAGCCGGCAGCTCACGGCCCTCAAAATCAGGTCGCGCATCCAGCTCGGCCTCAGCGGCCGGTTCTTCCCGGTGGGCAGTAACGACAATTGGCGCAACAAACCCATCATCCGCCGGTTGCACCGGCGCTGGAGCAGGCGGCTTAATCGCTGCCTGGGCTGCGGCAGCACCGGCTCCGACACCCGCCGCAACGACGGAGATGCGCAACCGGCCTTCCAGGGCCTCATCAAATGCAGATCCAAGGATAACATTTGCGTCCGGATCAACCTCTGCCCGTATCTCGTTGGCCGCCTCATCCATCTCAAACAAGGTCATGTCATAGCCGCCGGTGATGTTGATCAACACACCTTTGGCCCCCTTCATGGACACGTCATCCAAAAGCGGATTGTCGATGGCTGCCCGCGCTGCAGCCAGGGCGCGCCCCTCCCCTTCTGCTTCTCCCATGCCCATCATGGCGGTTCCCATACCGGCCATTACAGCCCGCACATCGGCAAAATCGAGATTGATCAAGCCGGGCATAACCATCAAATCGGTGATCCCGCGCACGCCGGAATACAAAACATCGTCAACCATGCGGAACGCTTCGGAAAACGGCGTGCGCTCATTTGCAATGCGGAACAGATTCTGGTTCGGCACAACAATCAGCGTGTCGACATATTGGCGCACATCATCGACACCGGCCTCGGCAATGGACATGCGCCGAGCGTGTTCAAAACCAAATGGTTTCGTCACCACGCCCACGGTCAGAATGCCGGCATCCCGGGCGACGCGGGCAATGACCGGCGCGGCACCTGTGCCCGTACCGCCGCCCATACCGGCTGCAATGAACACCATGTTTGCGCCATCAATGGCCGCGCGGATCGCATCGGCGGATTCTTCAGCGGCAGCAGCGCCGACTTCCGGCCGTGCGCCGGCACCAAGGCCTTTTGTGGTCTCCGGACCAAGCTGGATTTTCGTCCCCGCTTTTGAGCGCTTAAGCGCTTGGGCGTCGGTATTCGCAACAATAAACTCCACGCCCTGGAGATTAAGTTCAATCATGTTATCGACGGCGTTGCCGCCTGCACCGCCAACACCAAACACCACAATACGAGGGCTGAGATCCACTGTCATTTTATCCGCCTGAATACGCTACTAACCAAAGAAACCCGACTGAGGCTTCAACATGCATGGGCGTGGCTAAAAGACAGTTAAACGCATCTGGATTCGGTCAGAAATTTTCACGCATCCAGAAAAATGCTTTTTTTACAATACTTCCATCACCTGCCATACCCGCAGCGCCAACCTGGGCACTTGCGCGCAGCGCATCCGGAAGGTCTGCAATATGGTAGGTTAACAGACCTGCTGCAGTAGAGAAAGCCGGATTGGCAAAGCCTTCGCCGAGGCGGTCAGCATTGATCGGTCGGCCAAGGCGCACCGGCATGGACAAGACAGATTTGGCCGTATCACGCAGCCCCGAGATCTGGCTTGCCCCCCCCGTTAAAACGCCGCGTCTCGGCAAGACTTTCTTCAAAGCCGAGGCAGACATCAATCCGAGCAAGATTTCCAATGTCTCCTCGATGCGCGGGGCGATAATGTTTGAGAGGTCCTGGCGCGGCATCCGGGCGGCGTGGAGGCGGCCATCATCCCCAAGCTTCGGGCAGTCAATTCGTTCTGCATGGCCGGGCGCGCCGGGGTCGGTTACCCCATGCACCGTCTTCAATCGCTCGGCAGCCGCAAAAGTCGTCCCAAGCCCCTGGGCGATATCGCTTGTCACATGGGCCCCGCCCGCCGGAACCAGCCCCAACCAGGCCGGCACACCGTTCATATACACAGCAGCCGTCGTCACCCCGGCCCCAAAATCAAAGCAGATCGCACCGTTTTCCCGCTCGTCGTCGATCAGCGTGCCCATGCCCGTTGCAATCGCCGCCGGAACGAGGCGTTCCACCTCCAGATGGGCACGCCCGACGCACTCGATGAGATTCAGCAGCACGCTTTCCGGCGCAAGCACCGCGCTCACAAGCACACCGAGCCTTTGGCCGTGCATGCCGCGGGGATCCCTTACACCGTCCTGGTCATCCACGCGAAACGCCACGGGATGCGCAGACAGGATCTGGTGCCCCTTCATCGCAACTTTGGAAACGGCCGCGAGCTGCACCCGCTTCACCGCCCGCGCATCGACTGTTCCGCCTCCGGTGGAGACCTGCGCGGAGACCAGCCGGCAAACCAGTTTCGGTCCGGTAACGCCCAGAATGACACGGCCGATCCGCTCGCCGGCCTGGCGCTCAGCGTCTTCGACGGCGAGCCTGATGGCCCGCTCAAGTCCTTCCATATCCGTGATGGATCCGGCCTCAAAGCCCCGCGATTGCTGGCACCCTCCCCCGAGCAGTGTGAAGCGCTCAGGCCCAACCGGATCGCGTTTGGCAATCAGGCAAGTGATCTTGGAGCAGCCAATATCAAGGGCGGCGATAAGGCCACTGGACCGCCCGGCGGAGCGCGGCCCGTGGAGACGGTTTTGAACGCGGCTCATTACCCGGCATCCGCCGAAAGGCCCGCAGTTTCAGGCAAGCTTGGCTTTAGAAAAACCTGATCGGCATGGCGAATATCGATGCTCACAAGGGGGCGGGACAAAATATCGGAGTCCCGATCCATGAAGGCCAGTCGGCGCATGGCCGATGGCAAGGTTTCATCCCTTGGCAAATGAGCGACCACGCCCGTATCGAAATAAAGATCCCAGCGCTCCTCAGCGGCCCGGCGGGCAATCTGGACCCGCGCGGCAAGCTCCGGAAACTCTGCAAGCGCCTCAACCAGGCCAGGCGCAGCCACGTCCCCACCAACCCCCGCAACACGGACGAGGCGGTTATAATCGATGTTGCGGCCCGTAGTATCCAGAACAGTCTGACCGAGCCCGTCGACAACGGCCCAATTCGCTCCATCATTCCACAGCGCGACGGGTTCCACAGCGTCGGCCAGAATGAGAATATGGTCAGGCCAGAAGCGGTGGACCTGCACATTCACCACCAAACGGGTCGCTTCCACGCGATCGCGGATCAAATGCGGATCTGCGCGGAACATATTTTCACCCGGCTCGACCAGGGCCGCAAAGCGCAGCTCTTCAGCAAGTTCATCGCTCACCCCCTCAACGGAGACATATTGCACCGCGAGCCCAAGTGACCGGGCCGTGCTGTCCATCATGTGTCCGGCGCGCCGCTCCAATTGCGAGAGCGATCCGCCCATCCAGGCCGCCGCCGAAACAATAAGCGCTGTCAAAATCGCAAGGCCAAACAAAATCGACGAGGCGTTGACCGACTCCCGGCCATCAAATGCCTCGACCGCCGCGCGCTTGCGCCCCGCCCCTGCTTTGGTGGCCTGCGTTTTCACCTTAGGCATGATGCGTCCTCAATCATCCAGGACACCAGCTCGGAAAACGACATTCCCAGATATTGCGCCTGCTCGGGTACGAGCGAGGTCGGCGTCATGCCGGGCTGAGTATTCGTTTCTAGTATCACGAGCCTGTCCGTTGTGTCGTCATAGCGAAAATCAGACCGCGACACGCCCCGGCAACCCAAAGCCTGGTGCGCAATCAGCGCCGCCTCCATGGCCCGCGCCGTTACGTCTCCAGGCAGGTCCGCCGGCACAATATGGCGCGATCCACCTTGTTCATATTTGGCGGTAAAATCGTAAAACTCTCTTAACGTTGTGATCTCGGTCACTGCGAGGGGTTTATCGCCCATTACGGCCACGGTCAGTTCCCGGCCCGGGATAAACTCCTCAGCCATCAAATAGTCGCTATAGGCCCAGCTGTCAGAAAGCACTTCGCGCGCCGGCCCGTTCGCACCTTTGCGAACAAAAACAACGCCGAAGCTCGATCCCTCAGCGACGGGTTTGATGACATAGGGCGGTTCCAGAGGGTGGCTGGCCGCCGCCTCGGC
Source organism: Pseudomonadota bacterium (assembly GCA_038532405.1). Lineage (GTDB taxonomy): Bacteria > Pseudomonadota > Alphaproteobacteria > Caulobacterales > Hyphomonadaceae > CALLCD01. The sequence continues at coordinate 5,616 of JBCBAO010000047.1, forward strand.
CCGGGTCACGGCGCGGTCGGCAGCAACATCCAGTCCTGCCCGCTGATAGGCAAGTTTGGACTTCAACTTATCCATGGCAAGGGCGGATGCGAGGACGCCGGAATGGCTGTAGGGGATTTGCAACCATTCAAAAATGCCCTGGACGCAACCATCCTCCCCCCAGGGGCCATGCAGGGCGTTCAAAATCACCTCCGGTGCCTCAGCTTGCAAAATCGCCGCAAGGTCAGCTCCCGCATCTATCGGCACCACGTCATATTGCGCGTCCCTCGCAGCCCGGATAACGGCCTCTCCAGACGACAGGGAGACCTCGCGCTCGGATGAAAATCCGCCATAGACGACAGCAACACGTTTCATGGTTCACCTCGGTTTCGTTCTGTATGTCCCATGAAATATCTTGACGGACCATTACGCGATCTCCGCGGCAGCTTTGTGCAAATGTTCTGACGATCTGTCTTGACTTGCTACATTTGTAGCATTTACTCTTCATTCGAAACACACGCCGGCCAAAAAGGGACATTCAGAGAGCAGACCCCGAGCCAATCCAAACATGACAAAACGGTAACTTGCGAGCACGGACAAATATATGGCTACAAATGTAGTCATCAAGGAGGTGGACATAACATAATTAGCAGCCGCCCCGCGGATCCAATAACCCAACCGCCGAACCCTCGGCATCCTCTTCATGACCCAACCTGTATCCACACGCCTGCGCTGAAAGCGAAAGCGTACGGAAAATATAATATATAGTCTGTATAAAGATTGTTTGTAGGGAGACCTCTTTGAACAGCTCAAAGACCATGCTTGCTCTTCTGGGAAGCCTTGCGATGAGCGCGCCGATATATGCGCAGTCCCAACCTGCCCCCGGTTCCCAAACGCAAGTGTTCCTGCCTGATTTTTTTGACAGGTTCGCGCCGCAAACGGCGCTGGATATGCTTGTTCAGGTACCGGGCTTCGAAATTGAGGGCGATGACGATGGATCACGCGGGTTTGGACAGGCCACCGGCAATGTCCTGATCAACGGCCAGCGCATCTCCGGGAAATCGAATGGCGCAGAGGACGCCCTCGGCCGCATCCCGGCGCAAAATGTCGAGCGGATTGAAATTGTCGATGGCGCAAGCCTCGATATCCCCGGCCTCTCCGGGCAGGTCGCGAATGTAATCGCAGCAGCAGACTCATTTGGCGGCACCTGGAATTATCAGAACCGCTTTCGCCGTAGATTGGAACCGAATTTCGGCATTGGTGAGATTTCGATTGCAGGCAAAAGAGGTACGGTCGACTGGACCCTCGGCTTCGAACTGGACAATTTTCGCAATGGCGGACGCGGCATTGAAAATGTTTTCGACGGCAATGGCACCCTCATCGAAATTCGCGACGAAGAAGTTCAACCCTCCGGCAATGTGCCCGAAGTGTCGGCTAGTCTCAATTGGAAGCGTACAAACGGGGATATTGGCAACCTCAATGCCAGCTTTCAAATTTTCGACTTTAGAGACAGAGAGCTCGGCTTCCGCAGCCCGATTAACGGCGTAGACAGTATTCGCCTCTTCCAATTCACCGAAGATGAGTGGAACACGGAGGTTAGCGCCGACTATGAGTTTGGCCTTGGGCCCGGACGATTGAAACTCATTACCCTTGTCCGGGCTGAACACTCCCCAACGGTAGCAGACCTTGAGGAAACGCCGGTCGACGGCACACCCTCCTTCGGCAGCATTTTCGAACAGACAGCTGACGAACTTGAAACCATCGGTCGCGGCGAATATTCCTGGTCTCCGAAAGACGGTCGAGACTGGCAAGTCTCTCTTGAAGGGGCCTTTAACTCCCTCGATGCCGTCTCGTCACTCATGGAGCGCAACGATCAGGGCGGGCTCGATATCGTCGATCTCGATGGCGCAACCACCCGTGTCGAAGAAATCCGTGCAGAAACCAACATCACCTATGGCCGCAAACTCGCAAAACGGCTCACCTCGCAAGTCTCTGTCGGTGTGGAATACTCCGAAATTGCCCAGTCCGGACCAAGTGGCCTGACCCGCAGCTTTACCCGGCCAAAGGGCTTTATCTCACTGTCCTGGAATGCCTCCGACAGCCTCGACATAACCGCCCGCGCGGAACGCGAGGTTGGACAGCTGAACTTTTTCGACTTCGTCTCCAGCGTGAACCTCAACAACGACAATGACAGCTTCGGCAATCCAGACCTTGTGCCGGAACAAAGCTGGACGGGTGAAGTTGAGTTCGAACAAACGCTCGGGGCCTATGGGGCCGCCACTTTGCGCATCTTCGGCGAACGGATCGAAGATGTGATCGACCGCATCCCCCTCAGTCCCACAAGTGATGGCGTCGGAAATATCGGCACCGGCAATCGCTTCGGCGCAGAGCTCAACGCCACGATCCGCTTCGATAAAATTGGCTTGAAAGGCGTCCAGCTTGAGTTTGAGGGTCAAGCCCGCCGCTCGAATGTGACAGACCCCCTCACCGGCCAAACACGGCGCATCAACCGGGATCTTGTAAGTTTTGTATTTGCCGAGCTACGCTGGGATATTCCGAGCACGGACCTCGCGGTCTCCTTTGGATATGACCAATTCCGCCGGGCAAGAACATTCCGTTTTGATGAGACAGCCCTCTTCGTCGCCACTCCCGGTTTCGGTTTTGCCACCTTCGAGCACAAGGATATTTTTGGCCTACGCGGCTCCATAGAGATTGGAAACCTCTTCAACTCCCTCGACACGTTCGAGCGGACCATTTTCGAGACGAACCGCCTCGGCCCCATCGACTTCATTGAAGACCGTGAACGCGATTTCGGCCCGATCCTCACAATCGGCCTGTCCGGAACATTCTAATCCGGGGGTGCCAGCCGCCCAATCCGGCGCACCTCCCACCTCAGGTCTACCCCGCTTGTCTCCAGCACGCGGGCCCGCACAAGCTCGCCCAAAGCTTCCAGATCCGCCGCCGTCGCCTCGCCGGTATTGATCAGAAAATTGCAGTGCTTCTCCGACACTTGCGCCCCACCCACATGCAGCCCCCGGCAGCCGGCGGCATCGATCAGCTTCCAACTGGAGCGCGCGCCCTCCGTCCCCGGTGGATCCGGATTGGCAAATGTAGACCCGCCCGTCTTGTCACGGATGGGCTGGGTCTCCGCGCGCCGCGCCTGGTGCGCTTTGATGTCGTCGAGAAGCTTATCCGCCGGGGCGGCCCCATGTCCGCGCAGATCCACACCGGTCACAATCATATCTAGCGGGAAGTCAGTATGCCGATAGGAAAATCCGATCTCCGTTTCCCCCTCCAGCGCTTGCGGGCCTCGAAAGGAAACAACCTCTCCATCGCGGCGCACAGCTGAAACGGACGCCAGAACATCCTTCAACTCCTGCCCATAGCAGCCGGCATTTGTCCGGATCGCCCCACCAACTGATCCCGGAATACCGGATAAAAAGGACAAGCCGGCAATCCCCGCTTTCGCGGCAAACCGGGCAATGGACAGATCAAGCGCCCCGGCCCGCGCCCGCACGCCGGGCCCATCGGTGGCTTCCAAAGCGCCCCAATATCCCCCGGCGAGGCGCACGACAACGCCGTCGACCCCGCCATCGCGAACAATCACATTGGAGCCTACCCCCAATACAGTGACCGGCACATCTTCGGGCAAAGCAGAGAGGAAGGCTGCAAGATCCGCCTCATCGGCTGGTAGAAACAGGACATCGGCCGCGCCGCCCACCCGAAACCAGGTATAGGGCGCAAGCGGCGCATCCGCGATCAATTGCCCGCGCACCGGCGGCAGGTCTGCAAAGTCGAAAGCCATGGCCCATGGGTCTACTGCGAAGCAAAACTTGCGCAAGGTCGGTAGGTGCCAAGCTTCTTTTCAAAAACAGGTCTGGATCAGGCGAAAAGAGACCCCACATATTGATAAACAATATATGCCTGTTAAAGAGACAGTGATGACAGCATTGACCCTTCCGCAAGCCCTGTTCCTGCTTTCCAGGGATGATGAAACCGGCGCACCACGGGGCAGCTACAACAATTATATTCAAATGGGCGGCGCGATTGCCGAGCTTGTTTTCCAGGACCGGATCAATTTGCGAGAGGACCGCCGCCGCACGATAGACGTCGTCAATCCGGCACCAACCGGCAGTCCCTTCCTGGATATGGTGCTTGACCGGGTCGCCAGCTCCGAACCGAGGTCCATTCAAAGCTGGACCGATAAACTCTCGCGCATGTCCGGTCGCATTGAAACACTCGGCCAGGAGCTTGTGGCCCTCGGAGCCGTCCATCGCAGGCCCCAAAAGGCCTTAGGCCTCTTTCCCATCACCCGCTGGCCCCAGAACGCACCTCGTCCCAAGAAAGCCCTCCTGGATGGTATGGCGAGCATGTTGTTCGACCCTACAGCCCCCTTCGACATGCGAACGGGCACCGTCATAGCCCTTGCCAATGCCGGTCATCTTCTCAAGCGCAATTTCGACCGCGCCGCCCTGCGAGCCCACAAACCGCACATTCGAGACATCACACGCGGAGACTGGCCAGCCGCCGAAGCCGCGGGCAAGGCCATTGAAGCCGTCGAGACGATCCTTGCGGCGTCGGCGGTTATCGTCGCCGTCAGCTCCATTGGCTGAGGGAGCGCAAGGCCAAGTCACCGCACATAGCTCGCCCCGTTCACATCAAACGTCGCCCCCACCGCCGATGGGCAAGCATCCGACATCAGGAACACAGCCAGGGCCGCAACTTCCTCCGGCTGGGCGACGCGGCCAAGGGGAATATCTCCCACCGCCGCGGCTCGCTTCTTTATGTCCTCCGGGGCCATGCGCGTTTCCACCCAGCCCGGCGCAATCGCATAAACCCGCACGCCATCTCCAGCGAGGGACCGCGCCCAGGTTTTCGTCATCGCCAGCACTGCGCCTTTGGAGGCCGCATAGGCCGCATGATCGGGCCCATCGCCGCGGTGCCCGGCCCGGCTCGCAATGTTGATAAGCGTGCCACTGCCATGGCCTTTAAAGTGCGCCGCTGCCGCCCGGCAGATATCTGCGGGGGCCTGCACATTCACAGCCAGGGTCTTTTTCCATCCCTCGTCCCAGCCCTCCCCTTCCATGGGCGAGGCGAGATAGACACCGGCATTGTTCACCACCCCATCAATGCGGCCAGCCCGGTCAACGGCCGCATTGAACAGCCGTGCACCCGCCCCCGCCTGGGCAAGATCCTCGAACAGAAATTCAGCGCCAAGCTTGCCCGCCACCGACGCTGCGGCATCCCCCATGCCCGTCGCATGGGGCACAATCTGAGCCCCCGCCGCCGCGCAGGCAAGCGCCGTTGCCGCTCCTATTCCCCGGGATGCCCCGGTAATCAGCAATGTCTTTTCGGCCAGGCTAAACATTTGGCTCCCCACGAATCGAAAACCTCAATCCATAAGGACGGGAATTCAAAAAGCAAAACGGATCCCAGAATATGCCGCGCCCAATTGATCTAAACCAGCGGCCGAGCGCGCACGACTGGTCGCCACGCGAGGGGCTGCGACGTCAGCACTTGAAAAACCAGAAGCGCTGAGATAAATGACTACAAATGTAGTCAAAATAGGGAGCCTCCTATATGCGAACAGCTGTCTTTGCTCTGTTTCTCGGCGTTTTCACAGCCTGTTCCCTGGGCGATACGCACCCTTCCCGATCGGCACCCTACGATCTTGGCCCAAGGGACACCGCATCGGACCTGGCGATCAAAATCCGAAATGGGGAGGTGTCAGCTGAAGATGCGCTCCTCGCCTATCTTGCTCGAATTGACGCGAATGACCGCCAGGGCGCAAACCTGCAAAGCATCATCGCCCTCAATCCAAATGCCCTGGCCGAGGCGAGGCGTCTGGACCGCGAGGCGCGTGCGGGGCAGTTTCGCGGACGGCTCCACGGGGTCCCGGTTCTGGTCAAGGACAATATTGAAACGAAAGAGCTGCCGACGACGGCTGGCTCCATGGCGCTCCTCGCCAATGACACGGGCCGCGATGCACCAATTGTTGCCCGCCTGCGCGCCGAGGGCGCGATCATCCTTGGCAAAACCAATTTGTCGGAATGGGCGAATTTCCGGTCAAACCGCTCCATCAGCGGATGGAGCGCCGTTGGCGGGCTCACACGCAACCCGCACAGCCTTGACCGCAGCGCCTGCGGCTCCTCATCTGGCTCGGGCGCTGCCATTGCAGCCAACTTCGCCCCGCTTGCCCTCGGCACCGAAACGAATGGTTCGATCACCTGCCCGGCGGCGATGACTGGAACAGTTGGGTTCAAACCCACAATCGGCCTACTGCCGCGAACCCATATCGTTCCCCTTTCTCCGGTCCAGGACAGCGCCGGCCCCATGACCCGGACCGTGCGCGATGCTGCCCTGATGCTGACCATCATGGCGGGCACCGACGCGGATGATCCGGCCACAAAACTGGCTGACGAGAAACGCATCGACTATGTAGAGGCCCTGGAACGCGATCTGACCGGTTTGAGAGTTGGGGTGTTCCGGTGGGCTGAGGGGGATCGCCCGGCCATCTCATCCGCCTTTTCCGAAGCCGTAGCTGTGCTCGAAAAGGAAGGGGCCACCCTGGTGGACATCTCAGAGTTTGAACCAGACCCCGTCATGTGGATGAGCGGTGACACGGTTCTGCGGACCGAGTTCAAACATGCCCTGAATGCCTACCTTGCCGACACCGCCCCTGCCGTAACGGTTAGGTCGTTGAATGATCTCATCGCCTTCAACCTCGAGCAGGCCGATCGCGAACTGGCCCTGTTCGACCAATCGATCCTCATCGAATCGGCCGACGCCCCTGCCCTCGACGATCCGGACCACATCCAAACATCTGCCGCCATCCTGAAAGCGGCCCGCGCCAATGGCATCGACAAACTCCTTCTTGAGCATGACGTCGATGTGCTGGTCATGCCGAGCACAGGCCCTGCGTCCCTGGTCGATACGGCCTTCACGACCCGCCGCGCCGGCGGCCCGGTCGGCGCAGGCTGGCTTGCTG
>JBCBAO010000048.1:0-12579 GCA_038532405.1 Pseudomonadota bacterium
CTCACGGACCACGGCGAACGCTTCATTCATCAGCGCGTCGAGGGTTTCCCCTTTCTCCAAGCGCTCTCGAAACTCGACCGTCTTTGCCCGCAATTCATCATCGGAGAGGGCCTGCATCTGTGGTTCAAGTGCATTGATCTTTTTGACACGGTCGCGAAGGGGTTTCACTTTACGGTCGTTCGAAGAGCCGAAAATCTTACGCGCAACGGAGAGCATGGCAGTACCAAAATCGTTGATGGTGGGCCCCGAGTTCTGAGGACCAACCGGAAAAACAGTCAACAGGGCCGGGGCGTTTCATCTGTTCGGCCGAACGGGATCGGCTGATTTAACTCGACCAGCCGATGTGGCAGACTTAAGAACGCGACCAGAGCAAGTCAATCCAAGCTCTGCCGCCCAAATGAATGGAGTGACCATGCCCAACCGGACCACGACCTTTCTTGTCCTAGCAAGTCTTGCTGGCTTGCCCCTTGTCGGCTGCGGGCAAACAGACACAATCGGGGATGCGCCGTCGGTACGCGTGGAGGGCGTTCGCACAGCTGAAGTGAACGGAGAACCCATCTTTCTAAGCGACCTGGAGCTGGAAGCGGTCGCCCAGGGACTTATTTCGGCAGGCGATGCTTTTCCGCCGGAACATCCCGACTTTCAAATGGTCCTCGATCAATTGATCGATCAACGTCTGCTGGCCCAGGAATCCCTAAGACGCGGACTAGATCGCCGGGAAGGTGCACGGCACCGCTTAAATGCCGCCCGCGAACGAATTCTTGGCAATATTCTCGTGGAAAGCCTTGTTGCAAGCGATGTTACGGAGGAGGCAATCCGTGAAATGTACGCTGAACAAGTGCGGCTCCAGCAATTGGATGACGAGGTTCGAATCAGCCTGATCACCGTACCAGATAAAGAAACAGCGGAGACAGTGCGCGCGGAATATGATGCAGAGGTCGAATTTTCAGCCCTTGCATTCAAATATTCTACGGACGCCTCTACACGCATTGAAGGTGGTGACCTCGGCTATATCAGTCCCGCCGATCAGCCTGAACCGTTCGCAAGCACAATTGCAAATACACCGGAAGGCTCCATTTCTGAGGCTTTTGAAAGCGATGCAGGATGGCATATCATGAGGGTGGTCGACCGGCGCCAGAGAGCCCCGAAAACGCTTGAGGAGATGCGTCCTGAGATCGTAACTTTTCTAACCTACAGCCAAATCAATGATATTCTGCGGCGATTGCGGACTGCAGCCGAAATCAAAACGGACATTCCCGGCAAGTCAGCGCCTCCTCCCTCAAACGACGACCCGAGCAGCGATACGCCCGATCGAGCACTTTAATATATGAAAATCTCTCCTTCCCCCTTCGCACCGGATACTTTTCCGGATCTTCTTCCCGTGGGCGGTGTTCGTGCTGCAACGGCATCACGGGGGTTTTATGCGACCCAAAGTGATGAGACGCGGGACGACGTCTTCTTATTTGAGTTCGTCGACGGCACGACCTGCGCCGGCGTGTTTACAAAGTCGGCTACGGCCTCGGCCGATGTGCTTTGGTGCCGAAAGGCCCTGATAGAGGGCCACGGCAAAGCGAAAGCACTCATCGCTAATTCTGGAAATTCGAATGCATTTACCGGGCCCAAAGGCGCAATGAAGAATGAGGCGACGCTCGCCGCGCTCACCGCCCAGTTGAATATACCAAAACCAGCCTGCTTCCTTGCCGCTACAGGTGTGATCGGCGAGCCACTGCCAGACCCAAACTATATCGGGGCGTTTGTACCAACGCTTTCTGCACGCCTTGGACCGCCGAATTGGGAAGCGTGTGCCCGCGCCTTCATGACAACGGATACCTATCCGAAAGGCAGCTCAGCGAAATGCAAAGTCGGCGACGCAACGGTGCATATTACCGGCATTGCCAAGGGGTCCGGGATGATCGCGCCAAATATGGCGACCATGCTCGCCTATATCTTCACCGACGCAGCGATTGCGCCTGCTGTTCTGGACCATCTGTTAAAGAACATTGCAGACGTCAGCTTTAATGCAATTTCGGTGGATGGAGACACGTCGACCTCCGACACGCTCATGATTTTTGCAACAGGCGAGAGCGGTGCCCCGCAAATCACTGAACCGGACGACCAGCGCCTAGAAGCATTCAACGCCGCCCTGAAAAGCCTTTGCTTGGAGCTTGCCCATCAAATTGTGAAAGACGGAGAAGGTGCCACGAAGTTCATCGAAATCATGGTTGAAGGGGCACCAACCGATGGCGAAGCAAAGATAATCGCCGCTTCAATCGCCAACTCTCCCCTCGTAAAAACAGCTTTGGCAGCCGGAGATGCCAACTGGGGCAGAGTTGTCATGGCGGCTGGAAAGGCCGGCGTGGACTTCGACCAAAGCAAGTTGAATATCTGGTTCGAAGATCACCAGGTCGCTGAAAACGGTGCCCGTGCAGACAGTTATGATGAGGACGCGGCCTCAGCAGTATGCAAAGGGGACATGATTTCTATCCGGGTGAACATCGGCGATGGTCTTGGGCAAGCCAGCGTCTACACGTGTGACCTGACCCATGCATATGTCGATATCAATGGAGCTTATCGCACATGACCAAGATTGTTCTTGTGGTCGCCGCTGCACTTTTTGATCAGGCAGGCCGGGTGCTGCTGGCGAAACGTCCTGAAGGAAAAGCCATGGCGGGCCTATGGGAGTTTCCGGGCGGCAAAATTGATCCAGGCGAAACACCGGAGGCCGCGCTTGTCCGGGAATTGGCCGAAGAACTCGGCGTCGGTGTCGAAGAGCAAAATCTAAAACCGATCACATTTGCCAGTTTTTGTTATCCCACCTTTCATCTTTTAATGCCTTTATACGCGTGCAGTGGTTGGTCCGGCACACCAATCGCCAAGGAGGGGCAAGCACTCACTTGGGCCGATGTGCAGGATTTATCGAATTATGAGGCTCCGGCCGCGGATATTCCGCTGTTTGAGTTTTTGAAATCTGGTCGGCATCGGGAGCCGTGTTGAAATGTTGGTTCACCTCTTGAAGTCTTTGGCATCGGACGATCGCGGGGCAGCTGCGGTCGAATATGGTTTGCTTCTTGCGCTGCTGGCTTTGGGTATCCTGGGTGCCGTCACAACGCTTGGAACAACCCTGTCAAATGGTTTCGACAATGCAGGGTCTGGCTTCTAGCCAGCTTTGTCCCCGCCTGAAATTTCAGTTGTTCCTAGGGCTTCGGCCAAACGCGCCTTTGCGCTTCCCGGACGTTTGGCGACCGGCTGACCCGGCCCCGGTGCCCAGCCGGACAAATAGATGACCTCAAAGCTCGCGCGTACTTTGCCATCGGAGTCTGAAAACCTGTCGGCATAAATTTCCGCCATACGTGTCAAAATACTGCGGGAAAGCCCCCTACTTGGCTGGCTTGCAAGGCTTGAACGCTCGGCCATCCCACCAAGATCGCCCAACAGGTGGAAGGGGGATCGATATCTCACCATGATATGATCAATATCGGCGACCGGAAGCGCAAAGCCGGCGCGTTGCAGCAAACCGGCGCTGTCCTGCAACCCGGGCAGCGGGGCCATACGGAGCGCAGCCCCACCATGGAGCTCCGCTTCCGCTTCGGAAAGGGACATCCGAAGCTCGGTCAGCGTTCCTGCACCAAACAATGCGCCAAGGAACAAGCCATCGGGCTTTAGCACGGTTCGGATCTGGATCAGCGCGCCGGGAAGGTCATTGACAGCGTGGAGTGCTGACGCGCTGGTCACAAGATCAAAGCTGCCTGGCGCAAATGGCAATGCCTCTTCGTCAGCGGCAATTGCCATGACCCCTGCTTTGCCCGCGAGAGCAGCCATTTTTTCGGACAAATCCATTGCGGCGACGAAATCGGTGCCAGGTCTCTTGCTCAATGCATCGGCAAGACATCCCGTATGGGCTCCCAGATCGAGTATACGGGCAAACTGGCGCGGCGTATCGTCTAACCGGTCTATGATCGCCCTCGACAAGCGTTGTTTCAGAAAGTCATACTCATGAAATCGGTTCGCGCGGCGATCCCGCTGGCGGCGCAGACGGGATCTGTCAAACAGTGTGGGGGCAAGTTCCACGGCCATGGCAAGGGATATGCACCCAATTTCGATCCAGACCAAGCGCGCACTCCTTCGCCTGACAGATGCCATTTGGCCACAGCGTTCGCTCGTATCTGGCGAGCCAGCGCAAGGGGCATTGTCTGCTAGCGACTTTGCGGCGCTTACCTTCATTACCGGCGCACTCTGCAATCGCTGCGGGCAGCCTATGGACTATGACCTCGGGCCGGACGCCGCATGCGGCGCATGTATCGCGGCCCCGCCGCGCTGGGACCGAGCGCGCGCGGCACTCGTATATGACGATGTATCGCGTGTGCCGATCCTTGCCCTCAAAAGAGCAGGCAGGCGCGATGGATTACAGGTGATGGCCAATTGGATGCGGATCGCAGCTGATGACCTCATAAGAGATGCCGACGCAATCATCCCGGTTCCGCTCCACTATCACCGACTTGTCGCCCGCGGATACAATCAGGCAGGTTGGCTAGCGAGCGCAGTTGCGCGCGGCAGCCATAAGCCGGTCTGGCATGGCGTGTTGAAACGCAGCAAATCAACGCCGAGCCAGGCTGGGCTCAGCGCGCGAGCAAGGCATCGGAATGTTTCCGGAGCCTTCAGCGTACCCGAACATAAGCGCAAACAGGTTGTGTCTAAGCGCATTTTATTGGTCGACGATGTGCTCACCACGGGCGCAACACTTGGTGCCGCTTGCCAAGCCCTAAAGAACGCGCATGCCGCCGCGATCGATGTCGTTGTGCTCGCACGCGTTGTCCGCGAGCGCGATGCGACCATATAATAGATAGTTGTTTGCTTAAACGAAGGACGCCTATAGATGGCCAATGTTACAATCTATACACGGCAATTCTGCCCCTATTGTACCCGTGCCCTTAAGCTGTTGAAGCAAAAAGGCGTTCCGATGAAAAACATAGATGCCGGCATGGACCCCGCCAAAAAGCAGGAGATGGTCAAACGCTCGAATGGCGGTCGCACTTTCCCGCAGATTTTTGTGGGTGACCAGCATATTGGCGGGTGCGATGATCTGATGGCCCTGGAACAGGCTGGTAAGTTAGACCCTTTGCTTGCAGCGTAAGAGCTTCGGATGATCCGCTACGCCTTGATTTGCAATGCTTGCTGTACCGAGTTTGATGCTTGGTTTGCCTCTTTTGATGCGTTCGAAGAGCAGCGGACTGCAAAACAAGTCGCGTGCCCGTCCTGTGCGGGGAGTGATGTCGAAAAGCAGATTATGGCCCCCGCAATCGCAAAAACACGACGCGACAGCAAGGCATCTGATTTCGACAAACTGGCAGCGGCAGCTCGTGATTTCATTGGCAAGACACACGACTATGTTGGCCCGGCTTTCGCACACGAGGCGCGTGCCATGCACTATGGCGAGATCGAACAACGCCCCATTTGGGGAGAAACAACCGCCGAAGAAGCCGAGAGCCTGAAAGATGAGGGCGTGGAGGCCGGTGCCCTTCCAGCGCCCTTTGTTCCACCAAAGCCAGTTGACCCCGGTAACCTCAATTAATTTCGGCGTTTCATGGTCAAGGTGCGCGCCTTTGCCCGCTTGACGCGGGACGGCGAGAGTTTAATGAGATTTCGATATTTTTTCGTAGGGAGATGCCGCAATGGCGAGCTCAAATCATGTCCATGGTGAAATGGAAATTTCCGAACAAGAACGCACCTGGAACGGTTTTCTAACCGGAACGCTTTGGGGCTCGTTTCTGATCGCACTGATCCTCGCCTACGCCGTCTTCACAGTCGCGCTTGGTATGAACTGGATGGTTGCTCTTGGACTATGTGCAGTGGCCGGGATTGGCGGCGGCCTGCTGATGGGAATGGGCGGTGCCTGGATTGCCGCTGTGGCCGGTCTTGTTGCCCTCGCGGTTATCATTCAGATTATTATAACGATTTTTTCCGCGCTGACTTAGTCGTCCCGCTTGGACGAACAGGATGCGCATCGAGATTCCGTTGGATTACGTGTCAAGCGGTCCAGGCCAATCGCAGCTCCACATTCAAGGCAGTACCCGAAATCTCCGGCGTCCAATCGTGTTAGGGCTGCATTTATGAGTTCCAGCAGCTCATGCTCCTGGCTTTGCGTTTCCTTTGAGCATGGTTGTTGGGGATCAGGCCGGCTAATCGTATTGCCATCCCTGGTGAGCGGCCAAAGCCCCAAGGGAAAGCGACCTTTTTGATCAAGATCCTTGTCCATAGATGAGATGCTGCGCCTGCTTTAACCCGATGGCAAGCTTGAACCGGAAAAACAATTCCTAAATATCGATAATCGAAATACAACGGCCCAACTGGAGGCTTCTGGATGACACCACACCCATTGTCGATGTCGCATGCGACCAAACGCTTTGGCAGTTTTCTGGCAGTCAACGGCCTCAGCCTCGATGTTCCGGAAGGTCGGATCGTTGGATTTCTAGGGCCTAATGGGGCTGGCAAATCAACAAGCCTGCGTATGGCGCTCGGCGTTATGACACCGGATGAGGGAACAGCCCTCCTGTTTGGTGCACCCCCAACGCAGCAGACACTCTCCCGCGTGGGGTTTCTGCCCGAAGAACGCGGCCTCTATAAGAAAATGACCCCGCGATCCACAATTTCCTATTTCGCGAGACTAAAAGGACTCTCAGGCCGGGATGCCACCATGCGGGCCGACGAACTGCTTGAGACAGCTGGACTGGAGGCATTCGCCAAGTCGAGGAATTCCAAGCTCTCCAAAGGTATGGCCCAGAAGGTTCAAATCCTGTCCACCCTCGCCCACCGTCCAGATTTCCTGATCCTCGACGAGCCATTTTCCGGGCTTGACCCCGTCAATCAGCAGGCCCTTGAAGATCTGATTAGAGCCGAGCACGAACGCGGTGCCACAATCCTCTTCTCAACCCATGTCATGGAACACGCTGAACGTCTCTGCGATTCAATTATCATGATGGCGGGCGGTGAGAAGGTGTTCGATGGCACACTGGACGACGCCTACAATGTACTTGGCCGAGGTGCGCGCATCGGTGTAGCCGACAATTTCGATCTCGGCAAAGCACTCGGCGAAAAAGGTTTCCGTGCCCGCCGCGATACCGATGATACGGACACGTATTGGTGGCGTGTTACCCTCGACAACGGCATGAATGCCCAGGATGCACTGCGGGCTGCTATTGAAACGGATGCCGCTATCAATGGATTTATGCCCGACGAGACACGGCTGAGGGATGTCTTCGTAAAATTAGCGGGCCATCAGGACGGGCCCCGTAACAGTTCAGTTACGGACTCAGTTGAGGTGGCCGCATAATGCGAAACGTATTTCTTGTCTTTCGAAGGGATTATCTGAGCTATGTCACAGCTTGGGGGTTCTGGCTGGGCTTGGCCGCACTTCCCATTTTAATGGTGCTAGGGGCCGTGGTCGGCGGGTTCGCTGCCAACTCGGCACCGGTGCGCTATTATACGGTCATTGAAACGGGCGACACTTATAGTCGGCAGATCGAAGCAGAGTTCGACCGTAGCCTTAGTGATTCCTTGCGACAGGCCCGGGACCAGTTTTCTGCGATCGGTCCGTCAGTTGATGACGAGACCCTTGACCGTTTTCTTGAAGAGGGTGGAGATCTTCAACCCAAATTTATCCAAGTGGATCCGCCGGCAGAGTCGATTGACGCCCTGCGTCCCTGGCTCCTGGGCGAACAATTGCTCGATGGCCCCGCCGGTCAAAAGCCTTTATTCGCTGCGATCATCGTTCCAACCGATGGCTCCGATATTCAATATTGGAGCGAGGATGTGAACGTGTCCGAGCTCAGGCTGAAAGTGCAGCGCGCTGCGCGTACGATTTCGAGGGTCCGGGTGTTTGCAGATGCAAACTTGGATCCCGGCATAATAGACCGCGCTGACGCGGCAGCTTTGCGCGTTCGCGAACAACGCATCCGAACCGCAGAGGAACAGGTTGCTTCAGGCAATGAGGTAACGCTTGCAGACCGGGCACCCTTCTTTGTTTCCCTAGGGATCGCTTATATTCTGTGGTTGATGATATTTTCCGTCATCCAATACCTGCTCATGGGGACAATCGAAGAGCGGTCGAACAAGATCTTCGACACCTTGCTCACCTCTGTACGGCTGCCCCAATTGTTGGCCGGAAAGCTCGGGGCGGTGTTTGCGGTAACAGCCACCATGATGAGCACTTGGGCGCTTCTCGGCAGTGCCGGCCTCGCCTTTGGCCTCGCAACCATGTCCGACGAGATGTCTGCGCCGCTTCTCGCCGCGCTTGGTGCAGGGTTTAGCCCACAAATCATGATCCCGGCCATGATCAGTTTTATACTCGGTTATCTGATGTATGGCGTCATTTTCATGGCGCTAGGCTCCCTCTGTGACACCATACAGGAAGCCCAGACCCTGCTAAGCCCGCTTATGATCCTGCTCATGCTGCCGATGATTATGATCATTGTGGCCTTCAATGATCCAACCTCTCCAGCTGTCGCGATATCGTCCTGGGTTCCGCTTTTCACGCCATTTGTGCTGATCCTGCGCATGCCGACCGAACCCCCACTATGGGAGGTGATTGTTCAGATCGGTCTAATGGCTGTTACGACGATGGCCGTGCTTTGGCTCGCAACCAAAGTATACCGCGCCGGCGCAGTCCATGGGGCCGGCGTTGGCGATGCCGTCGATTGGATCAAACGCCTGATCCCTGGAATGGGGCCGAAGCAAGCGAGAAGCTAAGGCTTTGGGAACATCCCGATAGAAGAAACAAAAAACCTGCCGACGTCAGCCGGCAGGTTTTTTTATAGAAATCAAGCTTTCGTCTTAGACGAGGCCTTCACGCTGGGCACGTTTCCGAGCCAACTTCCGGGCGCGGCGAACGGCTTCTGCGCGCTCACGCGCCTTCTTCTCAGATGGTTTTTCGTAATGGTTCCGGGCCTTCATCTCCCGAAACAGGCCCTCGCGCTGCATTTTCTTCTTAAGCGCGCGTAATGCCTGGTCGACATTATTGTCGCGTACGATGATCTGTACGATGTTAAACTCTCCTGCATCTTACAATAGCTGTGCCATAGACGTGTATGCCACATGCCGATCTCATTGCTGCCGTGTTATGCAGCGGAGCGTGCCCTTAGCACGCTTGATGCGACTTGCCTACACTTGGATGTGAAATGACCAAACAGCCCCCCTCTGCCCTTCTTCGGGCGCGCTGGCTTGAGGCGCTTCTTCCGGCCGTCGCCTTTGATGGTTGGACGTCGGTGGCAGCCAAGGCGGCTGCTAAGGAGGCGGGGCTCACCGCGAATGAACAAGCCCTCGCTGCGCCGCGAGGCATACCGGATCTCGTCGACGCTTTCTTTGATATCGCCGAGACCTCCGCGCGGGCCGAACTGGAGGCCATGGATCTCAGTGGGCTTAGCGTCCGCGAAAAAGTTGCAGCAGGGCTGAATGCGTGGCTCGTGGCGCTCGCCCCAAACCGCGAGGCAGCGCGCAGGGCCATGCAGCGCGGCTTCCTGCCCTGGGTTGCAGGCGATGCTATGCAACGCACATGGTCCGCATCCGATATGATCTGGACTGCAATCGGCGATACATCTGAAGACTATAACAAATATTCGAAGCGCGGTCTGCTGGCCGCGATCATTCCCATCATTTTTCTGAAATGGCTCGATGAGCCTGATCAGGACGACTTGAATGCCTATATTGCCGAGCGCCTGACCCAAGCCATGCGGGCCGGTCAAGCAGGTGGACGTATTGCCGGGCCCTTTCTCTCAGCTATTGGGCGTGTCTGGTCAGCTCGCAGGCCCTAATCGCCGGGTAATATGGCCCATTTTGCGTCCGGAGAGAGCCTCGCGTTTCCCATAGACGACCGGACGGTCGGCGCTGCTTAAATCATTTGGCACACTCAAAACCTTTGCGCCCATCAGGTTTTCCATGGAGACATCAAATAGCCGTGTCACGGGCCCAAGGGGCCAACCTACCACGGAACGGACATGCTGTTCGAATTGACCGGTTTCACAGGCATCTGGAGTCCAGTGCCCTGAATTATGGACGCGAGGGGCAAATTCGTTCGCGAGGAGCCCCCCATCCGGCATAACGAATAGTTCAAGCGCCAGGACGCCGATATGGCCCAGCGCGTCGGCCAAGCGAACGCCTGCATCCCGCGCCCGCGTCGCGATATCCGGTTCGATTGCCGCAGGAACAGCTGCGCGCATCAAGACCCCGCCCACATGCTCATTTTCGGAGACATCGAAGGTTAAACTGCCGAATTCAGTTCTCGCCACCACAACGGAAATTTCCCGCTCAAAGGGCGCAAACGCTTCCAGAATACACGGAGCTTCAGCGAGCATTTTCCGAGCAGCCGCTAAGGCAGCCATGTCTGGATCCAGAAGACGGATCTGACCCTTGCCATCATACCCATCCCGCCGGGTCTTCAGGATGGCGCGGTTCTGAAACCTGCGCAGCGCCTCCGGCAGCGTATCGGCATCATCGATGCGCTCGAATGCAACGGGTGGGATGCCGTTTTCGGCAAGAAAGGTTTTCTCCAGGAAGCGATCCTGCGCAATCTCAAGGGACTTTGTCCCCGGCCGAACCGCTGTTCCCGCCGCCTCAATCGCCTGTACCGCAGCGACCGGCACATTCTCGAACTCATAGGTGACGACATCACATGCCTCTGCGAACGCATTCAGCAGCTCCATATCGTCATAGGCTGCCTGCCAGGTTTGCGCTGCGACCCGCTCTGCCGGACTGTCCACCTCCGGGCAGTAAATATGCACATCGAAGCCAAATCGGGCGGCCTCAAGCGCCAGCATACGTCCCAATTGGCCGCCACCAAGGATCCCGATCGTTGCGCCGGGCTGTAAAAGTGTCATGTCGGTGACCACCCTTCCGGACGCTCACCAACACTCGCGGTCTGGTTCGCCCGATAGGCTGCAAGCTTTTCGGCCACAGTCTGATCACCAAGAGCGATGATCGCCGCCGCCATGAGGCCCGCGTTCAGGGCCCCAGCCTCCCCTATGGCAAGCGTTCCAACGGGGATCCCGCGCGGCATCTGAACAATCGACAGAAGGCTATCCATACCGGACAAGGCCCGGGACTCAATCGGCACGCCGAGCACAGGCAAAGGTGTCATTGCCGCTGTCATTCCTGGCAAATGGGCCGCCCCCCCGGCACCAGCGATGATGACCTGAAGGCCGCTGGCCTCGGCTTGCGTGGCATATTGCCTGAGCCGGTCGGGCGTACGGTGGGCCGAAACAATCTGCACATCATGGGGGACATTCAAGGTCGTCAGAATATCTGCGGCATGCTGCATGGTCAGCCAATCCGATTGGCTACCCATAATGATCCCCACCTTGGCATTGATCGTCTGATTGGTCGAAACCATGCCGGTATGCCCTTCATCGCCTGGAAAGCGCCCGAACATATGGGCCTGCGGCCCTGCGTCAAGGGATCGTCCACAAGCCTAGGCAGAATGCATCTTGGGGATGTACGCTTTCGCCATGAAGGATTTACGTGTCCCCGACCCGGCATTGCTGGCGCTACTTGAGGCCCATGGGGTTGACCTGGAAGACCTCGGACCTTCCGGGCAAAAAATCATCCAGCATCTTTTGGCGGAAAAGCGCCAAATCCTTGAAGATCTAAATAGCGTTCGGCAACTCGCCGATTTTGACCCCCTATGCCCCGTTTTCAACCGAAGGGCCTTTGTGCGAGAATTGGCACGGGAGATCGAGGTCGCCGCCCGCCATTCGACACATCTGACCTTGCTCTATGTGGATTTGGACAGGTTTAAACGGATCAACGATACCCATGGGCACAAGGTTGGCGATGCGGTATTGGTTGATGTGGCCAAAGCTCTCAAAGCATGCGTGCGCCAAACCGATATTGTCGGACGCATCGGCGGCGACGAGTTTGGGATTATACTTGTCAAAGCACAGGTTGACGCCGCCTGCCGGCAAATCGAGCGTTTAAAAGCTGGGCTGTCCGCCTTAAATGGCTTTCCCGTCCAGATAAATGCCTCGATTGGGTCGGCAGTTTGGACATCCGGGCAGAGCGCCGAAAGTCTAATGGCAGCTGCAGACAAGGCCATGTTTCTGAAAAAAACCGCGCGCTGATCACGCGAATTTGCATAGCTTTGGACCGAGAAGCGCACCGGTGTACATGTGACTCCTCGCTCGCCCTATGGTTAACTACCGTCAACATATAAGTTGCAATCTCACCAGAAGAAGGAGACGAACATATGTCAATTCAAGGCCGCATTGCTGAGCTGTCGACAAAACACCGAGAACTGGACCAAAAAATCCAACATGCTCAGAAACAGGCCGCCGTTGACACATTACAGGTCTCCGAACTGAAACGACGAAAACTTCGAATAAAAGAAGAATTGACGTCACTCGAACGCTAAAACCATGAGAGTTGCGGTGTTTTTCCTGAAAAAGCACCGCATATCACCTCGAAAAATTAACGCCCATCACCTATAAATTGCTCCAAGTATCGGGAGTAAGACATGCGTGATCTTTTTAACCAAGACCGTCCCCTATCCCCCGCCCTCATCCGCGCGGGAACAGGTCTATTGGGTGTGCTTTTGGG
>JBCBAO010000049.1:0-12536 GCA_038532405.1 Pseudomonadota bacterium
TTTCGCCGCCGCCCGTCAAAATACCGAACATTGCGCGAATAAGGCCATTGGCCGGCCACGTTGCATGGGTGAAGCGGAGCGGAGCATCCCCTTTTCCCCAAAATGGATTAATGTTCAGGCTGAGTGTCGGGAGCGTTGTGGCCAATGTGAAAAGATGGGATCCGGCGGCATGGAAGGCTTGCGATTCAAGTGTCATATCTGACGGTCGCAGAACCTCGTTACCCTCCACACCACGAGGGCCAAAGATCAGGCGCGTTAGTGTTAATCCAACGGCGATGGACCCTTGCGCTCCACGCGAATGAAGGGCGCGACGGCAATATCGTATCCCGTTCGGCAGCGCACCGGTGGATAGGAAAAACCCATAAAGCGGTTGCCCGGCCTTAGACAGGCTGAGCTCTAGCAAAGGAAGCGGGCTCGATCGCCCCGCAAGGTTTCCAGCGCGGAGATCGGACATAACCGCCCGAACACCGCCATTGCCAGCATGGCGCACACCCATCACTTTCGCCGCCAGATTTGTCATTCCTCCCGGAAGCAAGGCAATTGGAATATCAGACGGCAGGCCCGACCGACCGCTAATAATTTCTGTCAACACCGCCATCGCCGTTCCGTCGCCACCTTCGACGAAAATCGCCTCGATCCCATCGGTGGCCATGCCCTTCAGAATACCAGATAAATCATCAAACCTGTCCAGGCAGTGAAACTCGGCATCTGGCTCACGTTCAGCGGCGCGCTTCAGAACAGACCCGCGCTTCGAAACAGAGTGGCTAAGCGGGTTGGAAATCAAACCAAACCGCATCGTCATGCAAGAACCTCTTGGCGCAACCAAAGATAAAGGCCCAGGCCTCCAAATCCAACCGTAATCAAAAGCGCCGATGGCCATACCGGAAATGCCCCGGCTGCGCCCATGGTCACAGCGATCCCATCAATGATGAGAAATAGAAAGGTCGCGCCAATTCCAATGATCAAGGCACCGGTACCGGAATCGCGCCGACCGAGGCGCTGCATGATCGGAGCCGCGACCAATAGCAATGCCAAGCCTGAAAGCGGAAGGCTTAGCCGTTTCATGCGCCACACACTATAAGCCGCCGATGGCCGACTGCCAGATCCGCGCAGGCTTGCAAGATCCTGAAGGTCAGCGATGGATAGATTGCGGGGCTCAGCTGCCAATTTGTCGATGACGACAGGCGTTTGCTCAGTGTCCCATTGTGTGAGTTGATCAACCGGCTCGGTAATGCCCTCGACCTCAAGGAAAGATGTCCCCTCCAGGCTCCAAAGCCCATTGCCTTGGAACTCTACCCGGTCGGCCCATGTAACGCCTCGAACGTAACCGTCCGCATCGCGCTGAAAGAAAGTGACGCCAGCCAGGGCATCACGTCCATCGCGCCGCTCGATACTGACAAACAATCCCTTGTCATTCAGCCAGAGTTTCTCGCCATTCTCCAGGATTTCCCCGCCATACTCCCCGATCCCCCAATCATTTAACTCCTGAACGGAGGGGGGGACACCGCGGTCAATAATGAACATGGAGACAAAAGAAACAATCAGCACGGCCGGACCAAGTGCACGGATTTGTGCAAACACCGAAAGGCCCATGCCTTGAAGTGCAACAAGCTCATTGCGACGGATCAACGAAACAAAAGTCAGCAAGAGCGCCAACATCAGAGTGAACAGGAACACTTGGTCAAAAATGATCGGCGCGCGCAATCTCATATAGCGCAGTGCGCCGCCCTCGACGCCGCTTGCTGCGATCTCCGATGCATTGGCAAGGGAGTCGAGCAGGCCAACCAAAACCACCATGCCGAAAATCGTCACCGCCCAGCGCGCAAGGAAGATCTTGCTGACATACAAACCGAGCTTCCACATTTGTTATGCCCCTCGCGCGGTCTGGGCAGAGCGCACAGCACGGGCCACCAGCTCCACCAAACGCCGAAGCGCGTCTCCAAGGTCGAAGGATAGGAGCATGAGCGGCGGCGTTGCCACGCGAAGGGCGCTGCGCAGAAACAGGATGGCGGCAATAAGAGCAATCACGCCGATAACTGGCCATGTGCCAAGCCATGGGGCCAACTGCCCGTTGCTTGCCAGGGTCTGGCCCATCTCTAGGGATTTCTGGGCGATCAGCAGGAAAACCATGCCAACGGCAATGCCCGTGGATTGGAACGACCGTCCGTATCCAAGTCCCATTGGCAAGGAAATAAGTGGCAAAAGCAAAAGCAACAGCGATCGGCCAACCTGCGCGTGTGCCGCGGCGGACGCGACATGCGGCTCAACGATCCCTCGCCCATTTCCGGTCGCCTCGCCGATGAGTTCGATGATTGTAAGCTCTCGTTCGTCGTCTCCCCTTGGCCGAAAAGCCAAAACATCACTCTCCACATTCCAATCTGCCCGCTCGAAATCAAGCTGCTCGACCAGTGTCCTGCGTGGAGAAATGATGATTCCCTGTCCAGCCGATAGCATAATCCGTGTCTCATCCTCCAGAACACCGCGCCCGATCAACCCCGATGGCGCTGTGGTCAGGCGCGCGGTATCTCCAGCGCGGCCCTCCTCAAGGATAAACACCTGACCGAGCCGATCGCCACCAGACCGGTCCTCTGTCCAGAACACGCGATTGCCGATCTGGGCGAACTTGCCTTCTTGAAAGGCAGCTTCGAAGGAAGATTGCTCTACACGATCCTTGGTTGCCCGGAAATCGTAACGGCCGATTGGCTGTAGAAAGCCCATGATTATAAAGCTCGCCAAGGACAAAACGCCTGCAATGACCATAAAAGGCCGCGCGATCTGAAACATCGAGACCCCAGCGGCGAGCGAGGCGGACAACTCACCTGTTCGGCTTACGCGATCAACCGTGATCATTACGCCAAGAAAGAGCGCGACGGGTATGGCTAGCCCGAGATAATACGGTATCAGATTGAGCAGCATTCGCGCTGCAGCACCCATCGTGTCGGATGTATTCGATACGATCTCAAAGATTCGCAGAAGACGCTCAAGGAGCAGGACACCCAGCGCCAAACCCGTCAATCCTGCCACAACCTGAACACATTGTTTGAGAAGATAAATATCGAGTTTTCTCATTACAGCCTTTTCACGGGTTGAGGGCTTGGTCTGCAGGGTGCGGCGGCCCAAATAACAATGGCCCTGACATATGGCTGAACGAAAGCGAATTTAGAACATGACAAATTTACAGTCTGAATTCAAACACCTGATGGCAGCATGCCTCATGATGGGTGTTTGCGTAGCCATGGGGCTACCATCGGCAAGTGCAGATGCAAGCGACGACCTGAACGGCTTGGATATTCGCCCAGAGGATAAGGCGGACGTCTGCGATCCCGATATTCCCCAAATTCGTGTCGATGTTTTCGGTGTCGAACCAGAAGGCATTTTACTGGTGGAATTGTACGGCGATGACACTGACCATTTTCTAGAGCGCGAAGGCCGCCTGCGCCGTACCCGCGTGCCCGCGAGCACATCTCCTCAAAGAGTATGCATTAACATAGACGCGCCAGGCACATATGCGGTTGCATCCTACCATGACCAGGACGGCGACCGTAAGTTGGACAAAAAGTGGAACCGGCTACCCGCCGAACCCTTTGCACTATCAACCAATCCGAAACTGAAGCTTCGCAAGCCGCGCTTGAACGAAGCAGCATTCGAAGCGGGGGTACTCGGTGCTGATATTGAGCTTCAATTGCGCGACTGATCGGCGCAGAAAGGGGTTATAATGCCAGTTAATCGAGTATCTCACACAATCGTGCGCCATTCTTCCATCATCTAAAGGCGAGACTTTCTGAACGAAACGCTCTATATCGCTGAGCGATGAGAACTCCAGCTGTTTGGTTAACTCGGGAAAACAAACCATGTTCATGGGCTTCACGACCTGGAAAAATCAACAACACCTCCTGAATAGAATGGGCATACCGGAGCTAAACCGGGCCTATTTTACCTATCCAGGGGTGCAGATTTACCTAACTCTCATGATCATTGCCCTCGGCGGGACAGTTTGGTTTGGCGGTCCGCTTTGGCCGCTTGCAGCAGCTTTCGCATCTGCGATTATCGGACATCCCGTGATTTGGTACATCACCCACCGCTTTATTTTACACTCCAAGCTGCTGATGCGGTTTGAATTCACAGCTACGCTCTGGAAACGCACGCACTACGACCACCATCAGCGCCCGAATGAGTTGAGCGTTCTGTTTGGAGGTTTGCACACAACCCTTCCACCCATCGCGCTCATTTATGGCCCGATTGGCTTTTATATTGCTGGATCTGGCGGAGCCTGTCTCGCCATCGCATCGGGCATCTTCATGACCATGTTCTATGAATACATACATTGTATTCAGCACCTCGGCTTCATGCCCAAATCCAAGATCCTACAGCATGTGAAGCGAGCCCACCTGCTCCACCATTACCATGATGAAAATGGCAACTACTCGATCACAGCTTTCTGGTTCGACCAGTTGATGGGGTCTTATTACCCCGATGCCAGTGCCCGCCCACGGAGCCCAACGACCCGAAACATCGGATATACAGACGAAATGGCCGCGAAATATCCATGGGTGCGAGAGGCAACCCGGAAAGCAAATGCGAAGGACCCGGCAAAACCAAACGTCCAAGTTGCAAGCTCTGGACAAGCCTGACCCAAATCAGGCAATTGCATGGGGTCATGACCCACGCCATCACAGTTTGCCAAGCAACGACGCCTGCCGATATGGCAGCCTTCATTTCGTTGCCATACGACCTCTATCGTGGTGATTCCAGTTGGCGTCCTCCTTTGCGGTTGCTGGAGAGGGACCGATTCAATCCCGACAAAAATCCAGGCCTGGAGCGCCTTGACCTCGTCTATTGGTTGGCAAAATCGGGAGACAAGATTGTTGGCCGGTGCGCAAGCTTCTTAAATCACGTTCACCTGGAAACCCATGGTGATGAAACCGGTCATTTCGGATTTCTCGATACGGACTCCGGCTATCCCGAAGCAATTCCTGCTTTGCTGAAAGCCTCAGAAGATTGGCTACGCGCCAAGGGCATGAAGCATATTGGCGGACCGTATAATTTTTCGGTCAATGAAGAATGCGGAATGTTAATTGACGGTTTTGATACACCGCAAATGATGCTGATGCCCCATGGAAGGCCGGACTATCCGGCGGCCATGGAAGCCAATGGCTTTTCCAAGGCCATGGATACATTCGCGTTCCTCGGAAACACGGTAGACGGTTATCCGCGACCTCCAATCGTTCAGAAAATGCAAGCCTATGTTGAAAAGAGCAGCTCTTTGACCATTCGGCCTATGAAATCAGACGCGTTCGAAGATGAAATCACGCTCGCCATGGATATTTTCAACGATGCTTGGTCGAACAATTGGAACTATGTGCCCTATTCCGATGCACAGGTCCAACATATGGCAAATGACCTAAAAGCTCTGATCGAGCCAGCGGGCTTCTGGTTTGGCGAGGTGGATGGTGTTGCCAAGGGGTTTGTGCTGATGCTGCCGAACGTCAATGAGGCCGTTCGCGATCTTGACGGTCGTCTACTCCCCCTCGGCTGGGCGAAATTTCTCTGGCGGCTAAAAGTTTCAGGCGTGAAGTCCGCACGCATTCCCTTAATGGGCATTCGCAAGGACATTCAAAAAAAACGCTCGGGAAGCGCACTGATGTTGTCGCTGTTCGAAACCTGTTATGGTGCTATGCGCCCGAAAGGGATACATGACGTGGAGATGAGTTGGATCCTTGAGCCAAACATCGATGTCCAAAACATGATCAGACTGTCGACAGCTGATATCTATAAGACCTACCGACTTTACACAAAACCTCTATAGTGTTCAATTTTAACCAAACCGACGCTAGAATCTGGGTATCCCATGACATCCGTTCTTATCCTTGCCGGAACCCGCGACGAAGCCTGCCCTCTCTGCCGAGACGCAAAGGTTGAAAGTAAAGCCCTTGTCCCGCTTGGCGGCGTGCGCATGGTCGATCATATGCTTCGAGCCCTGCGCGACAGCCCATCCCTAACAGGTGATATATGGATCAGTGGCCTCTGCCCGGAGGAACTTGTCGAAGGGGCCCCGATGGACTTGGTTGGATTTCTTCACCGGGTTCGCGCGGCTCCGGCTGCTATTGGACCAGCAAAGGCCACCTATGCGGCACTAGATGCCGGCGCTACCTTTCCGCTCCTGGTGACAACTTGTGACCATCCTCTTCTCAATCCCAGCATGATAGATGCCTTTTTGTCGGGGGCAGACGCGGTGGGCTGTGATGCGGCAGTCGGGCTTGCGCGCCAAGATGTTATTCAAGCAGCCTATCCTGAAACTCAGCGCACCTATTTAAAGCTGGCTGGTGAGGGATACTCGGGGTGTAACCTTTTTCTGCTGCGTACCGATAATGCGAGGAAGGGGGCCGAGTTCTGGCATAACGCAGAAGTCGATAGAAAACGCCCATTGAAGCTTGTTCGCCGCTTCGGACTTGGGGCACTTTTAAGAATGCTCACTGGGCGGTTACCCCTATTGGATGCCTTCGAACACGGATCTCGGCGCATAGGTGCTTCGGTGGCTCCTATCATTTTCCCCATACCGGAGGCGGCAATTGATGTTGACAAACCATCGGACCTCGTCCTCGTTCGCCAGATCATGAAGCTGGCCAGTTAAGAACCAAATGCCTAGTGAGCCGCGCCAAAGCGCAGGCCGACGCATTGCCAAAAACACCGGGCTGATGTTCGGCGGCAAAGGTGGCGGCGCTGTGTTTAATGTGCTCGTCCTCTTCGTTGTAGGACGAGCTGTCTCGCCCGAAGTTTTCGGGTCGCTGTTCATCATCCATGCCTTCATGCTAACGGCCGCCGAGCTCGGCAGTTTCAAATCCTGGCAGGCGCTTATCAAATTCGGCGTAGGTCATTTGCGTAGCAGAGATACTGATCGCCTGCATCGGTTGCTTCGGTTTTCAATCGGGCTTGATATGGCCATGGCAGTATTGGCGTGGGCCTTGGCGGAAGCCTTTCTATGGTTCGGGCATGGCCTTATTGGCCTTGATACCGACTACAGGCCGATCGCAATGGGCTATTGCTGCGTCATTCTTCTGCGCCAGCGCTCAGCATCAATCGGTGTCTTAAGACTGATTGATCGGTTCGACCTCCTCGCATTCCATGCTGTTGTCATGCCATTTTCCAGGTTTGTCGGCTCGATCGTGGTTTGGCTTGCAGGGGGCGGACTTTTTGGTTTCGTTGCCGTGTGGTTCGTCGCTGCATTGGCAGACTATCTTGTCCTTTGGGCGTTTGCTCTGAGAGAACTACGCCGTGCTGGGCTGCGGAAGGGATTGTTCTCCAAGCCCCCAACGCTTCGCTCGCCAGAGCCCGGACTGTGGCGGTTCTCATGGATGGCCAACATCGATGCGAGCGTCGCTGTGTTGAAGCAAGAACTTCCTGTCCTTTTGGCAGGGGGCGTTCTTGGCGCGGCCTATGCGGCGATTTTCAAAGTCGCGGTCCAGATCGCAAGCGTGCTCGTCAAAGGCACACAGCAGCTTGATGAAGTTATTTATCCAGAACTGGCGCATATGATTGAGGATGGTAAGGCACACCAGATATGGCCGCTCATTCTGCGGGCAGGTACCCTGCTCGTTGGTATTGCGCTGCTCGCTGGCGGTATCGTTGCCGTTTTGGGGCCCGATATCTTGTCTTATGCGCTGAGGACCGATTATCGCCCAAGTGCTGGCCTTGCCCTTTTATTGCTTTTGGCGGGCGCAATCTCAGCCGCTTATGCCCCGCTCCTACCAACGCTTTATGCCGCGGGGCGACCAGACCAAGCGATGCTGGCGCGGGGTATAGGCGTTGTCATCCTACTCATCTTGTTTGTTGTTTTCGCCCAAACATTTGGCCCACTTGGCCCGGGCTGGGCATTCATAGCCGGTGATACGGTTGCGCTCATCCTCGCCGGATGGCTAACCCAGCGCGTTCTGAACAGGAAAATTAATGAACAGCACACGCCTCCACCACTCTGATCTGGATCAACCATGTCTGGCATTGCCATATTCGACCTCGATAAGACCATCACCCGCCAGGGCACATGGAGCCGCTTTGTGCGGCACGCAACAGGCGCGCGCTTCTGGCCAGGCTTACCCGTAGTCGCCGCCCAAGCGATTGCCTATAAGGCCGGGCTGGCCTCGCGCGGATCGGTAAAAGAGCGCGCCATCTCTGTTTACCTTGCAGGACAAGCCAAGTCAGAGCTGGAAGCCCTGGCTGAGGCCTTTATTGCCAAAGAGGTTGCCCAAGGCCTCCGCAAGCAAACACAGAGTGTCATTGCCGAACACAAATCTGCTGGGGACACACTGATTATCGCCAGCGCCGCCGTTGACCTTATCTGCGCGCCCATGTCTCGCGCTCTGGGGTTTGAGGATATTATCTGCACGAAACTCAGCTGGGATAGGAACGATCGCCTACAGCCGGAGCTCGACGGTGAGAACTGTTATGGCGAAGAAAAGCTCCGGCGGGTTGAGGCTTTCTTCGGCCCCAATGGCCCAACCGGACCGGTGACATTCTACTCTGACCATCACACCGACCTGCCCTGTCTGACCTGGGCAAAACGCGGCGTGGCGGTGAACCCATCGAAAAAGCTGAGAAATCTGGCTCCTCCAAACGGCGTCGAAATTGTTGATTGGGATCGCTAGGCTTATCATCAAAGCATAGGATCAAGCGTGCTTTATGCTGGCAAAAACAAGGAGCAGGCAAAACCGAAAGCGGTAAAATAAGCGGTTTGCCAGGCCCCAAACAAAAATATGGGAGAACAATGATGGATACCGAAACGGTGAGAGACTTTGCGCCCCGCAAAGGCATGACCGAAATAGAAATTGAGGCACTCATCACCGATATCCTGGCCGAGGCGACCTTGCAGGAAAAGGTCGGCATGATGTCCGGCCGTGGGTTCTTCGAAGCCATGGCACGCACTGGCGGTGAGTGGGGAGCAGAACCCTATCGCGCGGGGGGCGGCATCGAACGGCTGGGGGTTCCGGCGCTTTATTTTACGGACGGACCGCGCGGCGTTGCACGCGGCAAATCAACTTGCTTTCCCTGTACCATGGCTCGGGGCGCAGCGTGGGACCGGAACCTGGAGCGACGCATAGGCGAAGTGATGGGCATGGAGGCTCGCGCGCAAGACTGTACCTTGTCGGGCGCCGTATGCGTCAATCTCCTGCGCCATCCAGGATGGGGCCGCGCCCAGGAAACATATGGCGAAGATCCCTATCATGTCGGCGAACTGGGCGCACAACTGGCCGTCGGCATCCAAACCCATAATGTCATTGCCACCGTCAAACACTACGCCCTGAATTCCATCGAGAATGCGCGGTTTAAGATAGACGTGAAAATATCAGACCGCGATCTACGCGAAGTTTATTTGCCCCATTTCAAACGCATCCTGGATGCGGGATGCGCTTCAGTGATGAGTGCCTACAATAAGATGAACGGCGAATATTGCGGCCAAAACCGAGCGCTTCTAACTGATATTTTACGCCATGAATGGGGGTTCGATGGATTTGTACACTCCGACTGGCTCCTTGGCGTATATTCCCCTTATGGCGCATCCGCCGGCCTTGATATCGAAAACCCGGAACCGCTGCAGTTTGGCCAAAACTTGATCGATGCCGTCGAAAAGCGCCAGATCGAACCATCCGTTATCGATCTGGCCTGCTCCCGTATCCTCCGGGTCACATATCGCTTCGCTTGCTCTGAGGACCCGTTTCCAGATTACCCTGCAACGCTCGTCGCCAGAAGGGAAAACACCTCGATTGCCTTGGAGGCTGCAGAAAAATCCGCAGTACTCCTAAAGAACAACGGCGTGCTTCCCCTATCGAAGGCGGCACGGATCGGGCTGTTCGGAAAACTCGCCAGCTTGGAAAATACTGGCGACAACGGCTCCTCAAAGGTTACACCGCCCTATGTCACAACGGCGCTCCAGGGGCTCGCAGACTATCTTGGGGCGGATAGCCTAAGCCTATCTGGCACTGAGGAAGACCCAGCGGCCGCCGCCAATGCGGCTACCGATCTCGATGCCGCCATCATCGTCGTCGGCACCACGGCAGACCATGAGGGTGAATGGATACCTGGCGACCTAGGCGCAAAAGCCCTATTTGGCGAGGGCGCGCAAATCCCGGACCGCCTGCAACAAATGATGGCTGCGGCAGCTAAGCACAAGAACAGAGAAAACGCTGGTGCCCTTGGCGATGGCGGTGACCGCGGCGGTGATCGTGAAAAACTACGCCTTCCCGCGGAGCAAATCGCCTTGGTGAACTATATCACAGCCGCCAATCCGAATACGATCGTGGTTATCGTTTCTGGTTCGGCAATCCTATCGACGGACTGGGGCTCTAATGCAGCCGCAATCCTGCAGACATTCTATTCCGGTATGGAAGGGGGCAAAGCGCTTGCCCATCTTCTCTATGGCGAGGTGAGCCCCTCGGGCAAACTCCCTTTTTCAATCGCCCACGATGAAAGCGATTACCCCTTCTTTGATAAGGATGCTGAAGACATCGAATATGGCCCGCTCCATGGCTATACCCTGCTGGAAAAAAACCAAAAACCGGCGCTTTACCCTTTCGGCCACGGCTTATCCTATGCCAGCTTTGCATATCGGGCCTTGAAGGTACGCCGGGTAACGAATGGGATCGAGGTTCAAGTTTCAGTTACGAATACGGGTGCCATGGCTGCTGAGGAGGTCACGCAATTATATGTCGGCTTTCCAGGGAACACCGTCGAGCGCCCCTTAAAACTTCTCAGGGGTTTCGAACGTGTTTGCCTCACACCGGGCGAAACAGGCCATGTGCGCTTTTTTGTCCCTGATACGGATATCGCTTACTGGTCTCAATCGACCAGGAGCTGGCAAATAGAGCCCGGCCAACATACCATTTACGTTGGCGGATCAAGCCAGGACTCCCAGCTGCAGCAGGTCAATATTGATATTTGATACCCCCGCCACGCCCTGGAAATTGAGGTTCGCATCGATCACATCGCCTTAACGAACAGATGTTTCTGGATCGCGCCTCTCAGCCATCTAAGGCAAACGCCAGCTACCCCTCCACGGGCGGTTTTAATCTCCGTTTCGTGCGGTGGTCCTCGGCGGTCTCACCAGAGACAGTTTTGCCGCGCATATAGTGGCGCTGCCAACGAGCCTTCATGGCTTCGGCCTCCTTTGAGGCGAGGCGGGCGTTGAAATCGGCACGGCTATCACGCCAGGCTTGAAACTCTTCCTTAAGGTCAGCATGGTCATCAAGGCGAAGGATCTTGGGCTCAACCTCTTCCAGCTTGCCATGCTCCATCAGAGTGATGAAGCAGAAGGGCTCGTCCCGCTCAAACCGAACGCGGCCGGGCTTTGTCATTTGCCAGTTCATGGTGAAGGGAAACGGCAGCCAGTCCGTCTCAATAAGGCCGGTAAGCGGGGCAATACCATGTTTCGGATGGTTGGGGCTGCCGGTTGCCCAAACCCCCCACCCAGGAGGTGTCCGAAAGAGGTGACCGGTATGGAAGGTAACAATACCCCTTCGGAAATGGCTATCGGCAAAGCTTGCCACGCCATCCTGGAATTCTTTAGAAAACAAGGCAATTGCATTTTCCGACGGTCCGCCATCCCAGACAATCTCGATGTCAAACGGACAGAGGATCTCCCAGCCTGTCGAGTTGGCCATGGTCAGTGGCAAACAGCGATAGGGATGGCGATCCGGAAAAGCATCCATCCAGGCGCGTTGCCCCTTTCCAGGGACGATCTTCGGGGCAATGTCATAGATCTTGTAGCAATCGAGTTGCATGGGTTGCGCCTTGTTCATAGCCCAGCTTGACGGGGCTGCATTTCTTTGCCGGATTGAGACCTATGGCTGCAACCCCCGACGCTCTTTTTGCCTATCTCGACAAACTTGGCATCGCCCATGAGACCCATTGGCACGAGGCAACTTTTACAGTAGCTGAGGGGCGTGCGTTGAAGGCAGCGCTTCCCGGCGGCCATACGAAAAATCTTTTCTTGAAGGATAAGGATGGCGAGCTTGTCCTTGTTTCAGCCCATGCTGAAAGTGAATTACGGCTCAATCAGCTACACAAAGTGATCGGCACGCGGCGGCTATCCTTTGCAAACGCCGAACTTATGGAAGGCGTGCTTGGCGTCGTGCCGGGGTCAGTCACGGCGCTGGCATTGATGAATGACAGACATCAGCAAGTGCGATTTGTACTGGATGCTGCCCTCACCCGGTTTGAGGATGTAAATTTCCATCCCTTAGTGAATACGGGTACGACGCGGATACCTCTTAGGGATTTCCTGACCTTTGTTGAAGCGACCGGCCATGCAGCACGTGTTATTGATTTCACAGCCTTGCTGCGCCCGGCTTAACCCTTTGATTGGCGGAACGCATCAGCGCATTATATATGAGATAGACACGATGGTTTGACTGTCTTGGCGCTTGCGCTTTGGTGCCGATCGCCCCAAATGACGCGTGACTTGAAAGACCAATCGTTTTTAAGGATCGACCCGATGCCCCATACCGCCCCGCCCGACGCACCGTCTGCGACAGAGACCAGCGCCCATG
>JBCBAO010000050.1:0-12526 GCA_038532405.1 Pseudomonadota bacterium
GTCTCTGCGGAATGGTCGCGCCCGAGAAATGTGAGCGCCTCCTCATTGAGGGATTGTATGCCAATGGACAGTCTGGTGATGCCGGCGGCTGACCACTCTGCAGCGCGATCGGGTGTTATCGTGTTGGGGTTTGCTTCGAGCGTGACCTCGGCGTTTCTTGCCAGGCCCAACATGTCGCGGCATGCCGTAATCAGGCGGGCGATGTCGCCAGGGTCGAGCAGGGAGGGAGTGCCGCCGCCAAAATATATTGACCCAAGGGGCGGATGTTCCGGCAGGCGCGTCCGGTGAGCGGTGATATCAGCGCAAAGCGCGTTGACCAGCGGAGCTGTGTTCCGGGTTTTTGCAGCATAGACATTGAAGTCGCAATAGGGGCAGATCCGAGTACAATATGGCCAGTGAATATAGGCACCGAAGCCGTGGTCTGGACCATAGGGGAGGGCTGCAGTGGCCTTAGGCATCCAGGACGGCGGCTTTCAGCTTTGCAAAGGCAGCGGCGCGGTGGCTCATGGCATGTTTGCGCGCGGGCTCCATTTCACCGAACGTCAAGCGCTCGCCGTCGGCGACAAAAATCGGGTCATAGCCAAACCCCCTCGTTCCCCGAGGGGGCCAGACGAGGTCGCCATGGACCTCGCCTTCAAAAACCTCGGCGTGCTCGTCCGGCCAGACCATTGCGAGGGCGCAGACGAATTTTGCCCGGCGATTGTCGTTTCTTGCTTTTGACAGTTCGGCCTCAACTTTTTCCATGGCGTTGGTAAAATTCCGCGGCGTGCCCGCCCAGCGGGCTGAGTAAATGCCGGGTGCGCCGCCAAGGGCCTCTACGGCGAGGCCGGAATCATCGGAAAGGGCAGGATGCCCGGTTGCAAGGGCCGCCGCCTTCGCTTTTAGGATGGCGTTGCCTGCAAATGTGGGTTCGGTCTCTTCTGGCTCCGGCAAATCGAGATCAATGGCTGACACAACTTCGAAGCCAAGCGGGGCGAACAAGTCCCTCAATTCGACAACTTTGCCGCTATTATGGGTCGCTGCGACGAGGCGTCCTGGCATAATTTTGCGCATGGCCATGGAAACCGGCTCCATTCTTGCTTGTAATCTGAATACAATTATCGTTTGTCGGTAATAGGTGTCATCTGCTACAGAGGGCTGTAGCCGAATCTAAAAGGGAAAAAAAGACGAACAATGGCTGTAAACGAGCATAATTCCGTTGCGGCGCTTCTGGGCGTGCTTGTGCGCATCGTTATGTGGGTTTCGATTATTGTCGGCGTGCTGGCCTTTGCAGCATTTTGCATTGGGCTTGCTGCCAGCTTGAATGGTGGCGAGGTCCAATTGCCGATGGGAGGTGTGCTTGCCGATGGCGTGAGCCCGGCCACCTTTATCGCCGCCCTTGCAGCGCTCATCGTGGTGCTGCCGGGAATCGTCTATATATGTGCGCAGTTGCGTCAGATCCTTTTGACGTTGGCCAACGGCGATCCATTTGTGCCGGAGAATGCACCGCGCTTGCTTCGGATTGCTGCAACAATCGCGATTATGGAATTGGCACGTTATGCGGCGATTATCCTTCTCGCGGTATTTGTAGATTTCGGTGAGGGGATGAACGGGCCGCGCTTGTCAATCAGTTTGGTTGCATGGGTCTCTGCGGCAGCCATGCTTGTTTTTTCTCAGGTTTTCCGTGAAGGAAGCCGCCTGAGAGAAGAAGACAAGATGACGATTTAGGAGCTGATATGGGCATTCGCGTAACACTTGACCGGGTTCTGCTTGACCGTCGTATGTCTTTGACGGAGCTGTCAGAGCGCGTGGGGGTAACCTTGGCGAACCTGTCTATTTTGAAGACAGGCAAAGCGAAGGCCGTGCGGTTTTCAACCCTTGAAGCGCTTTGCCGGGAGCTTGGCTGCCAGCCGGGGGATATCCTGGTTTATGATGACGAAAACGGTATGGAACAGGTCGCGGCGGAATAAATCGTCATGGCGTTACGCCCTTTTCACCTCGCAATTCCAGTCGACGATCTTGCTGCTGCGAACGCATTTTATGGTGGATTGCTTGGCTGCGAGCAGGGGCGCCGCTCAGAGGCCTGGATCGATTTTAACTTTTTCGGGCACCAGCTTGTGGTGCACCTGGTCCCCGGCGAGCGCGATGAGCAAGCGACGAATCTTGTCGATGGAAAAGCGGTTCCGGTGAAGCATTTCGGCGTGGTTTTGGCCCCCGGAGACTGGAAACGGCTTGCAAAGACACTGACGGAAGCCGGGGTTGCGTTCGTAATTGAACCTGGGATCCGCTTTTCCGGTGAACCGGGCGAGCAAGGCACGTTCTTCTTATTGGACCCTGCGGGCAATGCTTTGGAATTCAAGTATTTCGAAGACGATTCAAACTTGTTTCGAGCCTAAGCGCCCTACGCCTTCTATTTTTTATGAATTCGGGCTTATTGACTAGAAATTCAGCCTCTCGCAGAGTATTATCCACCTTGGGTGGATGCATATGGTCGATGTTTTTATATCTTATAGCAGCGCGGATCGTGAAGCTGCCCGCGCCTTAGCGTCTGCATTGGACAATGCGGGGTTCACGGTCTGGTGGGACCGTAAACTGCTCGGCGGTGCCAGC
Organism: Pseudomonadota bacterium; assembly: GCA_038532405.1. GTDB lineage: Bacteria > Pseudomonadota > Alphaproteobacteria > Caulobacterales > Hyphomonadaceae > CALLCD01. The sequence goes on from JBCBAO010000050.1 coordinate 2,590, forward strand.
TATGGCGCTGAGATCATGAAGGCAATAGCTGACGCATCTGCCGTGGTGGTCATGTGGAGCAGAAATGCGGTTGCCTCCGATTGGGTATTGAAAGAGGCGGAGGCCGGCGCAAAGGCCGACAAGCTGATCCCGATACATATTGACGACGCGCCGTTCCCGGACTTGTTCACGCCGCTCCACGTGCTCAGCTTTCAGGATTGGACAGGCGACGCGGATGCCCAATTCCGCCAATTGTCCCACAGTATTCGGTTGAAAGAGCGCACAGCAACGGGTGGTGCGACCAAACGCAAGAAAGCGACGCGGCGGTTAACCGCGCTTACGGTGAGTGTGGCGGGCCTGTTAATGGCTGGACTGGCAGCCTCCGGAGCGCTGAGTTCTCTAACGACGGCGCTTGGACCCAATGCGGCCACAGCAGCCCTTCCCGATGGCGGTGACCGACCCGAACGGGTGCTGGACCGACGGGCGATTAGAAGCGCCTTATGGATTCTGACCGAGGCTGGACTCCCGAGCGATTCTGCAGTGGATGCTTTGGTGGCGACCGGAGATTTTCAGAACGCTATTGTGAGGCTGCGCGAAGAGCGTACACGGAAACTGGACGATTTATCGCCCAAACGAAGCAAGGAATTGTTACACCAAATCGGCGCTCTCGCATTTGACCGTGATATTGATGCGGCGATCGAGGCCTATGAGGAAATCGTGCAACTTGGTGGCGACGATCGGCTGGCGAGAACGCAACTTGCGCGCTTGTACCGACGACGAGGGGCCGTGCCCTTAGCGGTCTCAGAATTATCGCTCGCCCTCGAGCATCCGCCTTATTCGGAACGCGACAGACTATTGGTGGACATTGAGAAAGCCAGGATTCTGACAACGGATCGGGATGCCAGTGGTGGTATTGTTCAAGATTATGATCAGGCTCTTAGTGTTTTGAGCCGAGTGATCGGCGAAGCAGAACAGTTGGGGCAGGCGGACATTCGAGCCTGGGCGGAGATTTATGTAACGAGTTTTGAGGCCTTCCAACACAATGCCACCTCTGGGTCTGAGGAGCTGCCACCGGAAATGCTCGAGCGCCACACTCAGATGATCAAGGATTTGATCCCCGATCTCCTAAATGCCGAACGCTATGAATATCTAGCGACCGCTTACACACAATTATCAGCCCTTTTGATTGAGCAGGGGCGGTTTGAAGAGGCGCTAGAAATTGAACACGAAGCCCTGGCAATAAACCAACTCCTTGGGCGTGATCGCAATCTTAGCCATAGTTACCATAATTTAGCATCGATCTATCTAGACTTAGACGACCTACAAGCCGCTGAGAAGAATATTCGGTCTGCAATCAACCTCGTACGAAGCTATAATATATTTGAGGATTTGGGGGCTCACCAGGCCCTGCTGGCGAAGATTTATTTTCGCAAAGGCGACCGCACAGCGGCATGCCTATACCTGGACCGAGCGAAGCGCAGCACGAGCGCCCGACGCTCTATGCTTATTGCAAAGCTAGATGAGGCTGAGACCTGCGACGCTTGACCGGGCCACACATATTTGTGCAGCCCGGCTTGAAGTGTTTTCACATATAAATCGCTACCACTGCTTACAGCCTTCGCCACAGCATGCCGCCCGGAAGACAAGTGGGACCTCGTCATCCCCTCTGCCCTCAACAATCATGGTTATTGGCACCGCCAGGCGGTTAAATGGAATATCTCCATCGTCTGGACTTCGTTTATTTCCATCTCGGCCCATAATCCGATAATGCTCTTCTATGAGGGAAATCGCTCGTTCCATGAAGTCCTCATACAACATGTTTTTGAGCATCTCATAATCGGTGGTTTCCTGTAGTTTCGAGCGGCCCTTATATTCATGGTCGCTGTTGTACAGCATGTCTCTCAATTTCTTTATCGTGAAGGTTGTTTCACTCATAGTTGCGTCCTCTCTTGCTCGCTTTGTTTCAGCAAGGCCACCTGCCGAGCCAATTGTACTCTCTACGCGTACAATTATCGTAGCTTCGCACCTCGGCGAGCCATGTGATTGAAATCACGGATATTTCGGTTTGTGCAGCGATTAACTCGATTAACTTGCCGGTTCAGCTTTCCAGCGCGGCTCGTTGGGCTTGGAAAAGCTCTGTGCATCCTTTTTCGGCAAGGCGGAGCAGTTCGTCGAGTTCTGGGCGGGTCATGGGGCGGTCTTCGCCGGTGCCCTGGACTTCAATGAAGCCGCCATCTGAACTCATGACCACGTTCATATCGCCCTCGCCGCCGGAGTCTTCGGGGTAATCTAGGTCAAGCACCGGGGTGTCCTTCCAGAGGCCGACCGAGATGGCAGCGGCCTGCTTCAGGATCGGGTCGGACGTGATAACGCCCTCATCCTTCAGATAGCGGCAAGCAAGGGCCAAAGCGACAAAGCCCCCCGTGATAGAGGCCGTGCGCGTGCCGCCATCGGCCTGCAAGACATCACAGTCGATTGTGATCTGGTTTTCACCGAGGGCCTTCAGGTCAACGACCGAGCGCAGCGACCGTCCGATGAGGCGTTGGATTTCCTGGGTCCGGCCGGACTGTTTGCCGACTGCTGCTTCGCGCCGGCCCCGCGTATGGGTGGCGCGGGGCAACATGCCATACTCCCCGGTGACCCAGCCCGATCCTTTGCCCCGCATCCACCCGGGCACGCTATCGGTCCAGCTGGCCGTACATAAGACATGGGTATGGCCGAACTTGGCCAAGCAAGAGCCTTCCGCATAGCGGGTAACATCTGTTTCGAGCGTGACGGGGCGCAGGGCGTCGACGTCACGGCCGGATGGACGAAGGGACTGGGTCATGGGCAATATCCGTTTGGCTTGTCGCCGGTCAAAGCGCGTTTTGAAGGGCCTGTCCATGTGCGCCGTGCCACGCTGTTGCGCTCTGGTCCTTTAGCAAAGCTAGCCGAACCCGCAGAAATGATCGTTTTTCGCAAGTCAATCGGCGGGGTATGCCGACTGCCTATAGTTTGAGGAGGCGGCCATGGCGGACTATCCATTTTATCAAGTTGATGCTTTTGCCAGCCGTGCGTTTGAAGGCAACCAGGCCTGTGTCATGCCGATGGATACCTTCTTGGATGACACCACGCTCCAGGCGATTGCGGCCGAAAACAATGTTGCTGAAACAGCCTTTGTCGTATCGATCGGGGAGGGCGCTTGGGACCTGCGATGGTTCACGCCCGCCGTTGAAGTGCCGCTGTGTGGCCATGCGACGCTGGCGGCGGCCCATGTCCTGTTTTCACATCTTGGATTTGGCGATGAAACGATCAGCTTCAACACCAGACGGTCTGGCACGCTTCGCGTGTCGCGGACACCGAGCGGGTATTTGATGGATTTCCCGGCCTCTCCGTTGCACAGAATTGATGTGACCGATGCCATGGAGGCGGCCCTTGGGGCGCGGCCTGCCGAGGCGTGGGGTGGCAGCTTTTTGGCTTGTGTTTTCGACACGGCTGAGGAGGTATTGACCCTAACGCCCGACCATCGCTTGCTTGCTGACCTCGGCGTTGAGGGGGCCGGTTGGGAGCGGGGCAATATTGGGTGTGTCTCTCCCGGTGGCCCGGCTGGAGCGGACGTGGTCAGCCGGTTCTTTGCGCCAGGGTCGGGGATTGACGAGGACCCTGCAACAGGGGCCTGGCATTGTATGGTTGCCCCGCTGATGTCGGCAAAGCTTAGGACGAATACGTTGCGCTGCTTTCAGGCCTTTCCCGGGCGTGGAGCTTGGATTGAGACCCGGCTTGAGGGGGATCGGGTCAAGCTTGGCGGCGCGGCGGTCACGGTGATTGAGGGCGTGTTTCGTCTATGAGGTCCGCCTGACTGGCGGGCTGTCTTTGGGCGAGGTAGACCCCGCCCAGAATAAGCGCGAAGGCGAGGGCCGTGTTCCAGCTCTGCGGTTCCCGGAACAGGATCCAGCCAATAATTGCAGAGAGGATTGGGATGGCATAGCCGGTCAAGGACAGGAAGGTCGCCCCGGCCCGTTTGACAAGGGCCATATAAAGAAGAGAGGCAATGGCAGAGGGGCCTATCCCTAGTCCGATGACGCTGCCGATGGAGCTGGCGCTCGGTGACACGCTTGCCCAGTCAACGCGCAGCAACATCGGCAAGGATAGCACTGCGGCGAGGGAGACAAAGCCTGACGCAAACACAATGGATGGCATGGGCGGTGCGCCCCGTGCGAGCAGGGTGCTGGAGGCGTAGAAGGCCGTTGCGATCAGCAAAAGAGCTTGGGCGATGACGCTTGCCGAGCCGAAGTTGACCATGACATCCGGCGCGAAAAGGACAACGACGCCCAAAAATCCGATGCCGATCCCGAGGCGGCCCATCGGCGTTAGGCGCTCATCGGGGTAGAAGACAACTGCGCCCAGCGTCACGAAGATTGGTGTGGCGGCGACATAGAGTGCGGCGAGGCTGGAATCGACGGTCTGCTGGGCTGTGGTGATGAGGTAGAATGGACCCGTCATGCCAATAAAACCCATGGCCAACATGGTGGCCCATCGCTTGCGGTCTGAGAGCGGGGGATAGCGCGATCCTGAGAAGACAAGGGCGATGTTCAGGACGATTGCTCCGATCCCAAGGCGTGCCGGGATGATCGCTTCGACGGGCAGGGTTTGCACCGCTCCGCGCGTCATGGCATAGGCGCTTGCCCATAGAAGGCTGAGGGCGCAAAAAATGGCCCAGTCCATAGGAGTACGACTGCCAATCATGGCCATGATGCGTGGACTGCTCCATGGGCCGGGTCAAGACCAACCTGTTGCCGACTAGAACGGTTTCACGGGGAAATCCATTTGCACCTGGGCGCAACCTCTGTCATACGGCGCATGGGCCAGGCCTCCCCAACGGGGCCCAGCCTATCTGTAAGGATAGGAGTAAAAACAGATGACGACGCTGCCAAAGCCAGAGGTGCGCCCGGCGTGCCCGAATTTCTCATCCGGTCCGACGGCCAAACGTCCCGGATTTTCATTTGATCAGTTTAGCGATGCGGCCCTTGGGCGCTCCCACCGCTCCGGGCTTGCCAAGGGTAAGTTGAAGGAGGCCATCGAGCGGACCAAGCAGGTGCTTGGGCTTCCTGAAGGGTATCGTGTAGCGATTGTGCCGGCCTCCGATACTGGGGCCGTGGAAATGTGCATGTGGTCCATGCTGGGCGGGCGTGCTGTCGATATCTTTGCCTGGGAGAGTTTCGGCCAGGACTGGGTGACCGATGCCGTCAAACAGCTGAAACTTGCCGACTGCGAGATCCATGTCGGGGATTACGGTGTGCTGCCGGATTTTGCCCGGGCGCGGGACGAGGCGGATATCGTGTTCACCTGGAACGGGACAACCTCCGGCGTGCGTGTGCCGAATGCCGACTGGATCAAACCGAACCCGGACCGGATTGTCATTTGCGATGCGACCTCTGCGGTGTTTGCCCAGGAGATCGATTGGGAAGCGCTCGATGTGGTGACCTATTCCTGGCAGAAGGTGCTCGGCGGGGAGGCGGCCCATGGTATGCTGATCCTGTCCCCAAATGCCGTGCGCCGGCTCGAAAGCTATACGCCGGACCGGGCTTTGCCGAAAATCTTCCGCATGACCAAAGGCGGTAAGCTGAATGACGCGCTTTTCGAGGGCGCAACAATCAATACGCCGAGCATGTTCTGTGTCGAAGACTACTTGCTAGCGCTCGACTGGTGCGAGGGGCTTGGCGGACCGGCCGGCCTGAAAGCGCGCTCCGATGAGAGCCTTACGGTTCTGACCGATTGGGTCGCGCAAACCGGCTGGGTCGAGTTCCTCTGCTCAGATGAGGCTGTGCGATCCAATACTGGGGTAACGTTCAGGATAGCCGATCCGCGCGTGGCGGGCCTTGCAGAGGCGGACCAGCGGGCATTTGTCAAAAAGATGATGGCGCTGCTCGATGCCGAAGGGGTCGCCTATGATGCCGCCGGATACAAGAACGCGCCGCCGGGCCTGCGGATTTGGTGCGGCGGAACGGTGGAACCGTCCGATGTAAAAGCCCTGACCCCGTGGCTTGATTGGGCGTTCGCCGAAACCGCTTCCAACCTCGCAACTGCATAAGCGTTCCACCGGAATTGCGGGTGCCTCTCTTTTTGTGCGCGTCGTTCCGGATGGCAATGCGTATCGTGTTTCAGTTCTACTCTGAAGGAAATCCAAAATGCCAAAAGTGCTAATTGCTGACAAACTCAGCCCCGCCGCCGTTGAAATTTTCAAAAACCGAGGCCTTGAGACCGATGTCCAGGTCGGCTTGTCCAAGGAAGACCTGATCAAGATCATTCCTGATTTTGATGGCCTCGTCGTGCGATCGGCCGCGAAGCCGGATGCCGATGTGATTGGTGCCGCGACGAACCTAAAAGTCATTGGCCGGGCGGGCATTGGCGTTGACAATATCGATATAAGGGCCGCGACGGCAAAAGGCGTTGTCGTGATGAACACGCCTTTCGGAAATGCCATCACCACGGCTGAGCATGCCATTGCGATGATGTTTGCAGCGGCCCGGCAAATCCCGGCAGCCAATGCAGGGACCCAGGCTGGAGACTGGCCAAAGAAGGCGTTCATGGGCACCGAACTGTCCTATAAGACGCTCGGGTTGATCGGTTGCGGAAATATCGGGTCGCGGGTCGCCGAGCGGGCCATGGGTCTGTCCATGAAAGTGGTGGCGTTCGACCCCTTCCTGACCGAGGAGCGCGCGGTCGAATTGGGTGTGGAAAAAGTTGAACTGGATGAGATGCTGGCCAGGGCCGATGTTATTACGCTGCATACACCGCTAACCGATCAGACCCGCAACATCTTGTCGGCAGAGGCCCTTGCGAAGACGAAAGCCGGCGTGATCATCGTCAATTGCGCCCGCGGCGGTTTGGTTGATGAGGCGGCCTTGAAGGCAGCGCTAGAATCCGGGCATGTCGCTGCCGCCGCGCTCGATGTGTTTGCCGAAGAGCCGGCCAAGGACAATCCGTTGTTTGGGGCTCCAAACTTCATCGCCACGCCACACCTCGGCGCTGCCACAAACGAAGCCCAGGAAAATGTCGCGCTACAAGTGGCCGAACAAATGAGCGATTATTTGTTGACCGGCGCGGTGACCAACGCCCTAAACATGCCGTCAGTTACGGCCGACGAAGCGCCGCGGCTGAAGCCTTTTACCGAACTTGCAGAGAAACTCGGAAGCTTTGCCGGACAAATCTCTGATTTCGGGTTCCATGAGGTCGTGATCGAGTATGAGGGCGAGGTGTCCGAGTTGAATCGCAAGCCGATCACCGCCGCCGCGCTAGCTGGCCTTTTGCGGGCGAGCCGCGGCGATGTGAACATGGTGTCCGCGCCTGCGATCCTGACGGAAAGCGGGGTGAAGCTGACCGAGACCAAGACCGAGGAGAGCCCGGTCTATGACAGCCTGATTCGGATTAAGGTGCTGACCAAGCAGACAGCCAATGCGCAGCAAGGTGGGTGGCGCACACTTGCCGGTACAGTAACAGCGGGCCGACCGCGCATTGTTGAGGTGAAAGGCATGGCCCTGGAAGGGGACTTCTCGCCGGTCACGCTCTACATCAACAATCTCGATAAGCCTGGTTTCATTGGTGCGCTTGGAGCCATGCTTGGCGAAGCCGATATCAATATCGCAACGTTCCACCTTGGCCGCACCGATGATGGCGGCGAAGCCATCGCGCTGGTGGGTGTGGACACAGAGCCGCCCGCGGAATTGGTCGATCGATTGTGCGCGATGGAGCGTGTCCGGTATGTCAAATCCTTGAGGTTTTAAGCGCACAGAGTGTCGAATTCAGCAGGTTGACCGAGACCGTTTGTTGACTTCCCAGCCGGCGCGGGGCGTGATGCCGAGACGCTGGTTGGGAGAATTTACAGATGCCGTTAAGACTGTATAGCGCTGTGATTATTGGGCTTCTTCTGGCGGCTTGGCAGCCGGCCCATGCCAAGGATCCGATTGTCGAAGAGCTACGTTTTGGGGTGCTCGCCCACAATATCAGCGTTGGCATTAATCCCGGGAACGAAAACCAGGAAGATGGTGAGAATATCCAGGGGGAGATTGTATTTGGCTCTCCACCCTTGCTGGACCGGCGCTGGACCGGGCGGCCACGCCCCTACATTGTCGGATCTGTAAACACGGCCGGGGATACGAGTTTTGGCGGTTTTGGGCTGTTGTGGAATTTCGATTTTGGCCGTGGCAAGAAATGGTCTGTCGAGCCGGGCCTCGGCTATATCGTCCATAGCGGCGCGATCGATTTACCATTTCCGATCGGCGATCCGCAGAATACCGAATTTGACGAAAACAATATTCTGTTTGGATCGCGGGACCTGTTTCGGACGACGCTGGCGCTGAACCGCGATTTGGGGCAGCGCTGGGGTATGCAGATCATTTATGAGCACCTCTCCCATGGGCAAATTCTCGGTCAGGGACGCAATCAGGGCAATGACAGCATAGGTGCGCGCGTTTACTTCCGTTTTGGGGTCGAAAAATAGGCTGTACACCCTAGCGTCTGCTTGTATCTTGGTGGCCATCGAAATGCGTTTTGGATTTTAACGGAGCGGACGGAATGGCCAGCGGTCACATTACAATTATTGGTGGTGGCCTTGGTGGCTTGATTGCGGCGATTAAGTTGAAGGAAGCCGGGCGAGCGTTCACCCTTTTTGAGAAAAACCCCAAAGTTGGTGGGACGTGGTATGAGAACGCCTATCCGGGGTGTGCCTGTGATGTGCCTGTGGCGCTTTATCAGCTGTCTTTTGCGCCCTCGATATTATGGTCCCGGTTTTATCCCCAGGCAGCTGAAATCCAAGCCTATACCGAAGAATTGGTTGAGCGCTATTCTCTCGGACCGGATATCCGTTTATCGGAAGGGGTCCGATCTGCGGATTGGGATCCAGACTCTAAATCCTGGACTGTGGTATCTGAGTCCGGGGACAAGATGACATCGAGGGCAGTTATCGGAGCCCTTGGACAATTGAATCGTCCCGCCCTGCCGGACATTGAGGGCCGGGAAACATTCAAAGGTCCCGCGATACACACAGCGCGGTGGGACCCGGATGTCGACTGGACCGGCAAGCGTGTCGGGATCATCGGATCGGCGGCAAGTGCGGTTCAGGCCATTCCCGAGCTTGCCAAAACAGCGTCACATCTGACTGTGTTTCAGCGCTCGCCGAATTGGATGCTGCCCCGGAATGATCACACGATCAGCGAAGAGATGCGGGTGCTGATGCTAAGCCAGATCGAAGGGGCGACCCGGATCGGTAGCCTGACGCGGCAATTGCTGTTCGCGCAGGCGGAAAATCTAACATGGCAAGCTTTGGCATGGACGCCGGAGGGCAGGGCCGCGATAACGCGCCTGGCCAAGGATCACCTGGAAAAGCACATTGAAGATGAGGCGCTTCGGGCAAAACTAACGCCGGACTTTCCGATAGGGTGCAAACGCATACTGGTCTGCGACGACTTCTATTCGACTGTGCAGCAGGACCATGTGACGCTTGAAACAACAGGCATTGCGAAGATTAATGAGGCTGGCGTCGAAACTTCTGACGGTCGCCAGCATGATTTCGACCTTATGGTTTTTGCAACGGGTTTCGAGACGTCGGAGTGGAACTGGTCAGTTGATATAAGAGGGGAAACCCAAACCTTGAAAGACGCCTGGAAGGACGGTGCCGAAGCGTATCGCGGTGTTACCGTTGCCGGATTTCCAAATCTCTTTGTGCTTTATGGGCCAAATACCAATCTGGGGCACACCTCCATCACCCATATGATGGAAGCCCAAATGGGCTATGTGGCGCAGGCCCTCGATCGGATGGATGATGAAGGGATCGCCGCAATTGCACCCAATCGCCAAACCCAGGACGAATACAATCTCGAACTTCAGCGTGACTTGGCCCAAACCGTTTGGGGCGATCCATCCTGTGGGGCATCCTGGTGCAAAACTGCCGGTGGCCGAATTACCCAGAATTGGCCCCACC
>JBCBAO010000051.1:0-12397 GCA_038532405.1 Pseudomonadota bacterium
GTATATCGGGTATAGCGCCGGCCCAACCCTTGCCGTTGCGCGCAGCGAGGAGCAGCTTGTGCAGCTTAATCACCTCCGCGATGCACTCAGCTCGCGTGATGTGCCTTATCGGGTTTTGTCGGCACGTAATATTGCAGATGAAGCGCCGTTCCTCTGTTCGGGCATAGACCATGCCGTATCGATTGCGTCTGATGGGCAAGTCGATAATCGGGCGGTCTTAACGGCGCTTGGTTCTATTTGCCGAAAGGCAGGCCTGGAGATCCAGACGGCCGCTGACATCGATGCCGATATTGTGTTGCGGACGATCGGGGTTAGCGACCCGCAAACACGTCCGGTGAAAGGGCAAGCGATTGCATTTCAGCCGTTTTCCGATGCGCCCGACCAGGTGGTTCGATGCGGCTCACTCTATATTGTACCGAAGCCTGACCGTGTGATTGTCGGAGCAACCGTCGAAGCCGGAAAGAACGATATTGTTGTGGACCCCCATGTCCCGGATCAGTTGCAAGACGCCGCCGCCCGTATCTGCCCGGCCATTGCCGAACAGATGCCTATCGAACACTGGGCCGGTGTGCGTCCACAGACAACTGATCATGCGCCAATAATTGGAAGCCAGGGAAAAGATACGTTTCTGGCAACGGGCCATTATCGAAATGGTATCCTGCTTGCTCCGATCACGGCTCGGCTCATTGCCGATATGGTCCTCACGGATGAGGTCTCCGAACTGGCCGCCCAATTCTCGCCTCGGCGTTTCATGCCTGCGACCGCCTGACGCCCCAGCATGGGTAGACGCGCTGTGCCTGGCCTTTTAAGTCTAGGCCGATTGGGGAGCCCTATACCATGCATCAGATTTCACCCATGTCAGAAGATCAGCTCGCCATTCGCGAAGCGGTCACGCGGACATGTTCGCAATTCGACGACGACTATTGGTCAAAAACGGATGAAAGCGGCGACTGGCCGGACGATTTCACAAAAGCCATGGCCGCCGGCGGCTGGCTTGGCGTGGCGATGCCGGAAGAATATGGCGGCGCTGGACTTGGTTTGACCGAGGCGAGCATCGTGATGCAGGCGGTCACGCGCTCCGGTGCTGGCTATTCGGGGGCGTCGGCCATTCATCTCAATATTTTCGGGCCGAAGCCGTTGGAGAAATTTGGCACCGAAGAGCAAAAACACGAAAATCTGCCGAAGATTATTTCAGGCGAAGAAAAGATGTGCTTTGCCGTGACCGAACCGAATTCCGGTCTCGATACGTCATCTTTGGAGACGCGCGCCGAGCGGACCAATTCTGGCTATGCCATCAATGGGCGGAAGATTTGGACCACCGGTGCACAGCGCGCCGACAAGATCCTGATCATCGCGCGCACAACGCCGAAGGATCAATGCTCCAAACCGTATCTTGGCCTGTCGCTCTTCTATACGGATTTCAACCGAGATCGCATTGAGGCAAACCCGATCCCGAAAATGGGGCGCAAGGCGGTCGAATGTAACACGCTGTTCATCGACAATCTGGAAATTCCCAAAGAGCACCTGATCGGCGAAGAAGGAGAGGGGTTTAAATACCTGCTCCAGGGCCTCAACCCCGAGCGCGTGCTCTTCGCCGTTGAGAGTATTGGACTTGGTTTTGCTGCGCTGGAGCGGGCGACGACCTATGCCAATGAACGCGTGGTGTTCGGCCGGCCCATCGGGCAAAATCAAGGGGTCGCACATCCGCTTGCAAAGTGCTGGGCAGAACTTTCGGCAGCTGAGCTGTTGGCTTACAAAGCTGCGGGTCTTTTTGACCAGGGCGAAGCCTGCGGAGCGGAGGCCAATGCGGCCAAGTATCTTGGCACAGAAGCTGGGTTCCGGGCCTGTGAAGCAGCTGTCCTTGCCCATGGTGGTATGGGGTATGCCAAGGAGTATCAGGTCGAGCGTTACATGCGAGAGGCGATGCTTGCGCGTATTGCACCCGTCAGCCGGGAAATGGTTTTGAATTATATTTCAGAACGCGTGCTTGGCCTGCCGAAAAGTTACTAAAGCCCGTCTTATCGGACCCTCTTTGCCGCTCTACTCTCGTTTATGTGACTGATGGGCGTTGAACCGGAAAATCGGCCAACGCGACCAAAGTACTGAAGAGTGCAGAACGCAAGCTTGGAGTACGGGCAATGATGGGTGAGCAACCAAACCAATATCCAAAGTCGAAACTCAAGGTTTCGCCTTTCAATCCTTTCGACCGCGAGGACCCCTCCTGGAAGCGGGCGGAACGTTTTCTCGCGCGGCGGAAGAATAAAGGGTCCATCCAGGCGGATATCTGCCATGGCCGCCTCATTCTCAACAGCGAGGTCGAACCGGCGCAGTATCGCGGCGTTTCCGGTGCGCTCCTGCTCCATTCCGGCTGGGGCGGTGACCGGGTTGTGGGGGCCGGCCTTGTGGAACTTCCAGAGGATCGCTCCCTTGCGCACATGCCCACCGAAATCGATATGTTCTCGCGGTATCCCTGGCTGAGCGGTTCCATGAAGCGCGTCCTGATTGGCGGTCAGATGCATGCGCTTCGCCAACTCGGCGACATTGAATCCTTCAACATGCCCTATCGACTGGATGAGCCCCGGCGATTTGCCAAGGGTGTGCCGTCCAGCCGAAATTTGGCACGTGAAATCCGCTCCATGGGATCGGTAACCCCCGCCATGGATCGGCGCTATATCGAATATGCATCCCACCTGATGCGCACACGCGATTTCGGCATCTTATCCATTAGCCATACCGAGCTGCGCGCACTTGAGCGCGACTATTTGGATTGGATTGAGCAAAGCCAGACGCCCCATCCGCTTTTGTCGTCCCGGTCCTGATATATACGGGACTTTATTGCACTGCGCCGGATGTGATGAGTTCGTCGATATCCGCGCTGGAGTATCCCAGCCCCTCAAGGACTTCGCTGGTATGCTGCCCAGGTTGAGGGGATGGCCCCTTCGGCCCGTCGTCCGCCCCAGGAAACCGCACAGGCGATGCGGGGGAGGCATAGCTGTTCGCCCCGTCTGACGATGGTGTCTTCGTAATGGCGCCTGACGCCATCACCTGTGGATCGGCTGCGACTTCAGCCAGCGTCTGAACCGGAGCCCAGGCGATCTGTTCGGCATCAAGCTGCTTGGCGATGTCGGCTTTTGTAAACCGTGCAAAGGCCTCATCCAGCAAATCAACCAGTTCGCCGGCATGTTTTCGCCGTCCCTTTGCCCCGTCAAACCGGGGGTCCTCGATATAGCTATCAAGTTCCAGTGCCCGGCAAAGCGGCTGCCAGTCTACGCCGCCCTGGCGCGCAACGATACAGATCCAGGACTTATCCTTCGTTTGAAAGAAGTTCATCAAAGGCTGTATTGCCTCACGGCGTGCCTTTGTGGACCCGACCCGTCCAAAGAACAGTTGGATTGCGAAATCGGAGCCCATGGCATAGAGCGCCGTGCGCAGGAGCGAAGCCTCCACCAATCTGCCACGACCGGTTCGGCCGGCCTCAACAAGGGCCGCGCAGATCCCTGCGGCGGCGGCCATTGATGTTGTGTGATCCCCAAAAGCCGTGCGCAAAGCAAACGGTTCCTGTCCCTTCGGTATCGTTAGGGCTGCAACGCCGGCACGCGACCAGAAAGAAGCGACATCAAATCCTGGTTTGTCGGCGTCCGGGCCGGACAGCCCATATCCCGTGAGGGAACAATAAACGAGTTTTGGATTGGCTGCCGATAGGCTTGCATAGTCCAGCCCAGAGCGGTCCAGTCCGCCTGGACGGACATTGGTCAGAAAAACATCTGCGGTTTGGGCCAGTGATCGAAGCGCGCTTTGGCCAGCCTCGTTCCGGGTGTCAAGAATGATCGATTTCTTGCCGCGATTGTCGAAGTCGAACACGGGATTTTCTTCGATATCGCTCCCGATCGTTGCGAAGAATTTGCGGATTGGGTCACCGCCTGGAGGTTCCACTTTGATGACCTCGGCCCCCCAATCGCGCAGGATGCCGCCCGCCCCAGGGGCCGCCATATAGGTCGCGTATTCGATGACGCGGAGTCCTTCCAGCATCGCCAGTTTCCTTTTTTCCGAAAATTTCGCTGCTTTAGGGTTTGGTAAACGAAATTTAACCGGTTTGGTCAAACGTCTGAGAATAAATCGAGATGATCGACAAGGGGCGACATAAATGACCGTAGCATCGATGCGGCCGCAATTAACGGAAAAGGATATACGCCGACTGATTAAGGGCGAGTCTCCTGAGGAGCGGGCCTCTGTTGCCCATCGGCTTTGCCGCCGCATTGCGCTGGATGTGCTCTCCGAAGAGGAGCGGCGCTATGCCAAGGAAATCATGTCCTTTTTGGCCGATGATATGGCTGAGCTTGTTCGCCGTACATTGGCCATTACGCTGCGCAATTCGCCGCGATTGCCAAGGGATCTCGCTCTCAAACTTGCCCAGGATGTCGAGACGGTTGCCCTTCCAATTCTTGAAGGATCGCCCTCTTTTACCGAAGACGATTTGATCGAGCTTGCACTTTCGGTCACATCGGCGAAGCAAGCCGCGATTGCGGCGCGCCCCCGTGTGCCAAGCTCCGTCACCGAAGTGCTTGCTGAACATGGCGTGCTTGATGCGGTTGAGGTTCTGGCGCGCAATCCCGGGGCGGAATGGACCGACAAAGCATTTGGCGATTCCGTGCAGCGCTTCGGCAATGATGAAGGTGTGCAAGAGGCAATCGTCCGGCGGGAATACGTTCCACTGCACATTGCTGAGAAACTGGTTAGCCTGGTTTCCGGCAGTATTTTCGACATTCTGGTCAATCGCCATGAACTTCCGGCCCAGGTTGCGATCGATCTTGCCTCAGGCGCACGCGAACGCGCGACCATCGACTTGGTGGAGCAGGCCGGGCGGACCCAGGACTTGCCGCGGTTTGTCCAGCAATTGAACCTCAATGGCCGGTTGACCCATTCCCTGATCGTGAGGGCGCTGTGCATGGGCCATATGCGATTTGTCGAGCATGCACTTGCCGAGCTTTCTGGCGTTCCCCACAGCCGTGTCTGGCTTATGATTCACGATGCCGGGCCTCTTGGGCTCCAGGCTGTTTTTGATCGCGCAGCTTTGCCCCGCAAGATGTTGCCGGCCTTTAAGGCTGCAGTCTCGACCTATCATGAAACGGAGCTGGATGGCGGCTCCGGCGACCGCCGCCGCTTCCGGATCAGCATGATTGAGCGTGTGCTGACGCAGTTTCAAGCTATCCCGCGGGAAGACTTGGACTATCTGCTCGATAAACTCGATGCCTATTCGGAGGAGGACCGTGCCGAAGCGACGGATGCCGCCTAAGCATCGGTGCGCGGTTTTATGCCATAGCAAATGCCATGCTCGGCGAGGGCTTCGCCGTCACGCCACCTTGCTCCAACCGCGACGATAGATACACCGGCCTGGCTTGCTGCGCTGACCGTATCTTGAAGCGCTATATCGGTTTCAAATTGTTCTGCATGAATACGCAGCGTATCGACCATGAGCCAAACATGGGCCGGAATATGCGTCGTCCAATTTCTACGGGCGTCAACGGACACGCGAAATCCGCGCTGCCGAAATGGACGAACAGCGGCCATAGTTTCTAGATCACATGTCTCGAAGGCGGCATTTTCGAATTCCAGGCTAAATTCCTGCGCGCAAAGGGGGGAGTTCGTGATCTGCTCAAGGCACAAAGCTGGCGTGGCCCTATCGCTCAAACAAGCCGATGGCGCATTTACGACGATCGGTCTGTCCACAACCCCGTAATGGGCCGTTGCCAAAACAATATCGGCGATATGAGCAGCCAGCCATTCGCCCGCCGATAACGGCGTAATTGTTCCTGTGGCTGGTCCGAATTTTGGCTGCTCAGCAAATTGGCGATGGGTTTCGACAAACGCACCGACTTTCTCGCCGCTGCATAGATGAATGGCCGGTTCAAACCGGAAAATTGGATGCGGAGCCTCTGCAGTTTGTGGGCGGTATCTCAGAGATGTAAATTCCATAGGCCGACCGTTCATCTGGTTGACGGATAGGCCTATCAGACCGAATTGAACATCAGACGAGGATTCAAAGGCGGATTTACGCGAAATTTGATGTATCAGAGAGCCATGTCAGCACCATCCACCTCCGCACAGCCCCGTCTTTCAGCGACCATTCTGCTCCTTCGGGACAATACAGAGCTTGAAGTTCTAATGGTGGCTCGCCACTACCAGATCGACTTTGCATCGGGCGCTTTGGTCTTTCCAGGCGGAAAGGCCAATCCGGAGGATGCAGACCCCAATTGGGATGGGTTTATTGATGGGTCTGCAAGCGGCGAGCAGCGTACGGCGCAAATCGCAGCCATTCGCGAAGCATTTGAAGAATCCGGGCTGCTGATGGCCCGGCCGCGCTCCGCACGCGGTGTCAGGAATGCACTTGTCGGCGCTGAAACAGCGCAAGCCATGGCACCGATGCGCGCCCAGGTGGATCGCCGGGAGGTCAATTTTCTGGACCTGATAAAAGCCCACGACCTCGTTCTTGCCCTAGATGTTCTGATCCATTTTGGTCACTGGATCACGCCGGAAATCATGCCGAAGCGTTTCGATACCCACTTTTATCTCGCTCCAGCTCCCGCCAATCAGATCGCCAGCCATGACGGCCGTGAGACGACGGACGCCGTTTGGCTGAACCCGCAAAAAGCCTTGGAGATGGAAGCAAGTGGACAAGCCACGATTATCTTCCCAACCCGTATGAATCTTAAAAAACTAATGCCGGCTAAAACGCTTGAGACGGCCCGAGCGCGGTTTGAAGGAATGCCTGTTGTAACCGTTTTGCCGATGGCCGGGAAAGCTGAGGACGGCACGCCGTGTCTGCACATTCCCGAAGAGGCTGGCTACGGACAGACGGTTGAGCCGCTCGACCGTATCCGCGCGTGATGGGTGAAAGCTAGGTGTGCCTAGCTTGCAAGAACGCGCTCTACCTGCGCTTCCAATGCGGCGCATACGGACGTGGCAATTGTATCTGCGCTCTTCGTTGACCGGCCTTCGATATAGGCGGCCCGGCACGCTTCAACATGCAGGTTTACGAGGGGTGCGTTGGGGGCATCGGGGCCGTGGACCAGAAGGGTCGATAGGGATCCGGCCAAGCGCGAGATCGCGGGATGGCCATAGGTCGTCGCCATCCCTTTAAGGTCGTGGGCTGCGCGCCGCAGAGCTTCGAAACGGTCTGGATCGTCGGGCGTGTTTTGGGCATAGACCCACCCTTCAGCAAGGCGGGAGAGATCCGTCTTTAACCACTCATCATATTGGCCGGACAGCATGGCCACCGCAGCTTCGGCTTGATCGCCAAGGAATTGTTGATCGAGGTCGCTCGATGTGACGGCCTCCATAGATGCATTGTCCTTATCTTCGTGCGTGGCTTCGGCAGTTACCGCCTCCTCAAGGATGAAAGCCGGTTCAGGCGTCTCTGCTTCGGGCGATGCTTGCGCCTGCTTATAGTCTGGAATAACGCGCGAAATATCGACTTCAGGCGCATCCTGGCGTTGGGACGAAGCCGATCCGGATTTCAGAGCGCTGCCGAGGCGGGAGAGGAGTTGTTTAACCATAATCCCAGTCGTAGCGTAACTTGCTTAACAGGGCGCTGACAGACGCGGCGAAAGTGTTGATAAATCGAACGATTTACACAAGGAATTGCTCCCGAAGGATCCGTTCGTCGAGGGCATGGCCCGGATCGAACAGCATAACAAGACTGTTCGATGGGTCTTCGCTTATCTCAACGCTGCGAATGTTGCGAACCTCTACATTATCGGCTGTGGCGGAGATGGATCTGCGTTCTGCATCGTTTGCTTCGATGCGGACATGGGCATCATGGCGCAGCAAGGCACCGCGCCAGCGCCGGGGCCGATAGGCGCTGACCGGGGTCAAAGCGAGCAGGTTTGCGCCGATCGGCAGGATCGGTCCATGGGCAGAAAGGTTGTAGGCCGTCGATCCAGCCGGCGTTGCAACCATAATGCCGTCACAGCTCAGTTCCTTCATGCGCTCGCGGCCGTCGACAATAATCCGGACCTTGGCAGTCTGAGCCGTTTGGCGCAAAAGCGAAACCTCGTTGATGGCGAGGCTCTGGTGGAGATGTCCGTCCAGGTCAGTGGCTTCCATGCGCAGGGGAATGAGCAGGGCGCGCTCGGCCATATCTAGGCGCGCAGGAAGATCGTCTTCATTATATTCGTTCATCAGAAAGCCAACCGTTCCGCGGTGCATGCCATAGACGGGTTTTTTGTCCGCAAACCGTCGCCTCAGGGCATCGAGCGCCGCGCCGTCGCCGCCGAGGGCCACAATCACATCGGCGGCGTCCTCATCGACTTTTCCGTACCGTTTGGTCAGCACTTGCAAAGCCTCTTGGGCTTCAGGTCGATTGCTCGCAAAGAACGAAATGGAGGGTCTCATGCAATAGTCGTGGCGAGATGCGCACGCTGGGTCAAGCCGCAGACCTCAAGATCATGCGGGCGAAGTCAGTCATAGGCATCCCCTCCGAAGCCCGCTATAGTCTCCCTTGAATTAGAAAAAATTTGAGGAGATTAAGCAATGGCGGACGGTGCGACGCAGCTCGACATAAAAACAACTGTCAGCGAGGCCGAATGGAAAGCGCGCGTTGACCTTGCAGCGCTCTATCGGCTGACCGCGCTGCATGGATGGGATGATCTCATTTTCACCCACATCTCCATGCGTATTCCGGGGCCGGACCACCATTTCCTGATCAACCCCTATGGCTGGTTTTTTGAGGAGATGACGGCGTCGTCCCTCGTAAAAGTCGATCTTGACGGCAATGTCGTCGGCGACAGCGATGCCCTAATCAACCCGGCCGGCTTTACCATTCATTCGGCGGTACATATGGCCCGTGAAGATGCGATGTGTGTCATGCATGTGCATACCGATGATGGTGTCGCTGTATCTGCTCAATCCCATGGCCTGCTGCCGATTTCGCAGACCGGCATGATCGCCATGTCCGATGTTGCCTACCATGATTATGAGGGGGTTGCCCTTGACCATGACGAGCGTCAACGCATCGTTGCCGACATGGGCGACAAGTCGCTTCTGATCCTTCGAAACCACGGCACTTTAACGTGTGGCTCCTCTGCCGGAGAGACCTTTCTGCGTATGTTCTTTCTGGAACGGGCATGTTCGATGCAGATCCGGGCGCTTTCTGCCGGTCGCGAAAACCTGCTGGAATGCGGTCAGGAGCTTCAGGATGTTGTCAAAAACCAAAGTAACCCAGCCGGCATGAAAGTCGTTGCCAATATGCTGGCTTGGCCTGGTCTTCTGCGTAAGCTGGATCGTGAAATGCCAGGATACGACACCTAGCTTAAACCCCTGATCCGCCTAAATTCCGCTACAGGTTGCTGGATTTGCCGCGTATATCGGTCAGACTTACGCAATGGGGCGAGTTATTCTACTTTGCGTTTATGCCATGGTCACCTGTGCTCAAGCGCTGGCCGGACCGTGGACACTGCCCCGCGATGGCGCATACACGCAACTTGCTGTCCTCGGACAACGGGTTGCTGGTGAAGATGCCGTACGCGGTGAACTCTATGGCGAATATGGTGTAACACCGCGCTGGACCGCCACGGGTCAGCTTGAAGGCGTGACTTTTCCCGAGCTGAGTGGTTTCGATCAGTTTGCCTACCGCGCGACACTGCGTCGCCAGCTTTTCCAGCAGGGCCGATTCCTTCTGGCTTTCGAAGGCGGCGTTATTGGCGGCGAGGCGATAGGCGGCACGATTGGCGGGTGTTATACGGTCGGCGGAGAAGCCCGTGTTTCAATTGGCGGCGGTGGGCGCTCGAAACGTGGGCTGAATTGGTTTGGATTTGCGGATGCTATCGTCCGCGAGCATGGAAATTGTCGCCGCCAGCGCTTTGAGACAGGGTTTGGGCGCGAGATTGTTTCCAATTGGTTCACCGTCAACAAGTTGTATCTGGAGACGGGTACAGGCGACGCGCAATCTGCCAAACTTGAGACCATCCTTTCACGGCGCTTTGGCAATTTGGACCTTGGCGTCGGCTATCGGCAGGAATTTGGCGGGCGGTTCCAGGAAGCTGGCATAATTATCAGCCTGGAGCGCCGTTTCTGACGCGCTAAATCCTGGAGCTTTGTTTACTCCGCGGTATAGCCCGTTTCGACCATGAGATAAGCAATCACGGCTGCCCGGTCATCCGGCCTGCGAACACCGGCAAAGCTCATCCGGTTGCCCGGAAGGAATTGCCTTGGATTGGCCAGCCATTCATCGAGTTTTTCGGGCGTCCATACAAAATCCGCAGAGTCCAGTGCCTTGGAGTAGGCAAAACCTTCGGCACCACCAGCCACGCGACCGAACAAGCCGTAGAGGTTTGGCCCAACAAGGTGGCCAGCCCCTTCGGCAGCCAGGTGACAGGACGAACACAGCCGAAATGTCCGTCGTCCGCGCGCAAAATCGGCTTCGCTATAAGGCGATGGTAGACTTGCGAATTCCGGTGAGGGTTCCTTTGGTATGATCGGCGTATCTGGCGCTGGGCGATCTGGCGCTTCGGTTTGGAGCAAAGAGGTTGAGCTTTCCGTTTCAGTCACCTGACTTTCAATGGAATTTTTGCTTTCTGTCTGGGTTTTTTCGCCGCCACCACAGCCGCTCAAAACTACGCTCGCAGCCAGTGCAACAAGCTTTACAATAGAATATTTCATACTCGATTTCTCTCGGAGGCAGATCTGGATTTGACGATACTTAAGAGGGTTTGCATGGGCTTTGATTTGAAAATTATGAAGGTGTAAATTTTAGATAAAGTGATAAATAACAGTGTATTGAGTTTGGTTCTTTATCGTTTTTCTTCTGGCTCACTCTCCGCTCCCTCCATATATATTCAACCAGGATAAAGACAAATTAAGCGCTATGATGGATTTCACTCAGTCTTCGCATCGCCATAAGGCAGATATTAACCATCCCCCTCTATGCTTCTCCCATAATAAAAAACGGGTGAAGTATGAAACGGGTGTTTTTGGGCATGATGGTAATAGCCACAGCCTCTGCCACCCCCGCATTAGCTGGACCGGGGGATGCAAATCTCTGGGTCGGCACGGATAATGGGCGGGATGGCGTTCTCATAGACGAAGCAACAGGCGATGCCTGGTTGACAGGCGTTTGCCTGAAACCGATCGCCAAAGCCACACGCTCCGGCAATGTTTGGCAGTCCCACACGGTGGAACTGGTATCCGTCGGACGCACGGATATCGTGCTCGACCAGACATTTACGGTGGATCTTTCGACGCCAGCGCCCTTGCTGACCGTTGAGTCCAGAGGGCGTGGTGGGCTTCAGAGTTTCCCTGCAACGGTTGAGACGGCTTGCCAGTTGACACCGCACTGTCGGGCGCTCTTGGACGTGCCAACCTGCTAGGCAGCAGACGGGCCTAGTGCCCCTCGCCAGCACGTATCTCCATGATCCGCTCGACCGCCATATTGGCGGTCATGATCCTGACCGCCTGGGGCGTCTCCGTCCCCGCAACTGCGCAATCCGCCCAGGATGTGCCAGCCCAGGCGGCTGCACTGGATGAGGGCGGTCCGCTTGCAGATGCAGCAGATGTGGTGATCACAACCGCTCCGCAGGCCGCCGCCTCCGTCGAGCACATAGATATTATCGTCGAAAACAAACCTCTCTCCGTGCGATCGCGACGCACGGATACTGACGGTGTCCTCATCGAGGCCGACCCGATCTTCACCCATTTGAAGGGTCAGGTTTCGGTTGGGGGCACCGTCCTTTCTTATATTCGCTTCCAGGACGGGGCAAAGATGACCCTGAATGTCACCGACGGTAAGGTCCGTGCAAATGACATTGTGCTCGGTGCTTTGCCGGACTTTGAGCCGCGCCGGCGCGCGGACACCTGGTTGTCTGTCAATGCGATCTCGGTTCTGACCGGCACAGTTGCCGCCGCCGACGAAGTTGGGCGTTGGACCTTTACCCTCGATGATCGCCTGCGCCCGAAATTTGATCTCGACCTCTTCGTCAATGGTGAAAAGGTCATCATCGGGGACGTTGAGCCGCGCACCATTGGCCCGGTTCTGCTGGTTCCACTCATGGAAGTTGTTGATGCCATCGGGCATTCGCTAGAAGTGATGGATGGCAACACGATTGAGGTGGTGCGCATTCAGGATGCGGCGCGCATTTCCCTCGATTTGTCTACGGGCCTCGTGACCGTCAACGATATTCCACGCGGCGTAACGCCAAATATTGCCTATGCCGACCCGGCTGAACTTCTCCTGCCCTTTACCGCCGTCGAAACACTGACGGGCACCCATATCGAGCTCGCACCGGGCTCCAATCGTATTGACGTTGTCCTCGATGACCGGCTGAGCGGCGGCTCATTGCCCGGTGAGCGCGTCGTTGATGAGGTTGCGGAGACCGGATTTACCCCGGAGAGCCTGGAGTTTCAA
>JBCBAO010000052.1:0-12394 GCA_038532405.1 Pseudomonadota bacterium
GTTTCGGGATTGCCGTCCCTAGGTCTTATCAAATCCCCCGCGAGGTTTCCGCCTTGCGGGGGTTTGCTTTTTCAGCTTCTGCTCGCTGCCCCCTTTCGATTCTTGTTTTGTACCCACAGGCATACTATCTCTAGCTGCCTGCCGTAAATACGGTTTTGTCGCGGATCGGCACCACCATATTTAGTAGCTCACCTGCTCGTAGCCGTAGTTCCCTTCATAATCGCGCCATTCCACAAAGACGGAGCGATGGAAGATGCTGGGGCAGTTTTCTCCGTAACGCTCGGTTCCCACATGCGCCTCCGGCAAGGCACCAACGGAAGAACGCCCCCAGGAAAAGTCCCCTTGGGTGCCATAGGTGCCGAGATAGATGGTCGCGCTGCGATTGCAGTCACCGTCACGCCCGGATTCATGTTGGCGAACATATCGGGCATCAAACACGCGGATCGAGCGGACAAAGTTGAACTCAGCACCACTGATGTCGATGTCGGCCCGGTCCTGCACAAACTGAAGAGCAAACCCCTCTGGCAATGGAGCCGCATGACCGCCCGACAAGCGAACGAAAGCGGGTTGCGGCTCCATGCCGTCCGTGAGTGGGGGCGCTTGAAATCTCAGGGCAGTGGCCCCGGCAAACGGGCCATCGACGCCAGTGACCGGGGTGCCTGCCTCAACCACAGGGAAGGATTGAAAGGGGGCGGTCCGATCTAGTTCGAAGAGGATTTCATAAATCTTGTCGCTGGTCAGGGTGTCGGGATCAATGGAGTAGGCCGCGCCCATGGGGCACCGCCATATTTGCAAGGGTGGCTCTACGGGCCAGGGTGTGATGCGGCGGATGAATTCGGCGCGGGCCCTTGCGCATGGAACGGATGCCGGCCATCCACCGGAGAGGCACAAGAGAATGGCGCAATCGATTTGATAGGTCTGGGCCTCGGTACGTTGTGGTGCCGCGATGAGGCTCGTGGCCGCGAGCGCCACAACACTTAAGGCTGAGGTTTTGAGCATGTTCAGCATGGGGCCTCCGTGATGGACACGTCAGGTAATCAATAATACTGTTTTGACAAGATAATACGGTTTTGGCAAATCTTTTCCGATTGCCGTGCCAGAGTCTGCCTACTGCAGATGAAGCATAGCCAGTGGATCGGCGCGTCAGTGCTTCGCTAAATCCGATGCTTTGAACCGTGCAAAAATGATATCGTTTGGCCGATGACCCTGTCTCGAACATCTGGAAGCTCAAGGAAGAGCTCGTGCTTTGCAGTTTGAACCTGCTCGAGATGTCCTTGCGGCCAGCTATTCAGACGTTCGCGAATTGCACACACCCGCACCGTTTGTTCCTGATCTCCGCAAAAGGTCAGGCAAGGCAAATCCGGAGATGGCAGACTTGATAGATCACGACACTCCTTCAGGGCCGCGTAAAGCCAACCCATACTTGGCCCGCCAGTGTGAAGTTCGGGGTGCTTCGTACCTTGCATGATCCATCGTTCATACTCTTCAAGGCTGTTGGTGAGAGTGTTGGTCGCGAACTCGTGCTTGAAGACGTAGCTGTTATCATCGAAGCCCGGAGCATACATCTGCCCACGTCCGATCGCGCGGAGAAACCAGGTGAGGGGCCAAGCTGCAGCGCGCTCGTAGGACGCCATGTAAATCCCGAACATTGGTGCAGAAAACACTGCTGCGGTCGCATTCATCCCGTTGATGAGTGCTCGCAGAGCAACGCAAGCGCCCATAGAATGTCCAACAACAAATAGCGGCTTTGGAAGCGCCAACTCATCGACGCAATTCATAACTGCATCAACGTCGTATTGGTATTCGGCGAACGAGTTGATGTGACCAACTTTTGGGTTTGCAGCGACGCGGTCGGACAGTCCATGCCCCCGCCAGTCCACCACCAAGGCGTGATATCCAGCGGCAACTAGGGCAGAAATTGGATGCCCGTAAAGCTCAATGTAGTCGCCTCTCCCCGGGAAAATCAAAACTGTTCCTAGGCAAGGCTGGACTGTTCTCCATAATCCAACACGTAGCTCAACGTCATCTGAGGCCGTGATCATGAAACCTTCGGCCGATTTTGGTGCGACGGAGATGTCAGTATGGATTTGCGCCGTTCTCATAGCTAGCCCTTCGCTCTTGGTTCTTTAATTTGCGGCTCCACCCGCCAAAACAGGCTTGTGAGAGCGACAGCGATACTGAGCCCCAAAATTACGGAAAACCCGTAAAACTGACCGATCAGTACGTACCCGGCGGAGACCACTCCAATCACAACGCACATGCGAAACCAAGCTCGCTGCGCATATCTTCTCTCTTGGTCAAAGAGGTTTGTACTGTCGAACGCCGATCTGACTTGAGACAGGCAAACCGCAAACACAAAACAAAGCAAAAACAGCAACAGGAAGCTTGTAAAGAAGGGTGAGGGACTGCCATTGATCCAGGACCAACCATCGGTTCGATATCCCATCAACAGTAGGGCGTCATGCCAAATCCACACGGTGATGCTTTCTGCATCCGAGACGAGGTACGCCGCGTTCAGCTTGATCGATAGCGCCACCATTATGCCGAGTATCGTGCAGCGAAACACGACTTCCATGATTTTCATGCCGTTCTGAAAAACGAGACCATTGAATACCGGTGTGTGTTTCGCGTCTTTGGTATCTGTGATTGCAGCAAAGTCGGTGGATATGATGATCAGAAAGAGCGATCCGGTGAACAAGAACCAATAGATTATCCCGGAATAGAAGAAGCCCAAAAACGATGCAAAGACTGCGCCGTCCGTTGACAAGACCTCTGGCCTCACAAGCGCAACCAACATCCAGTCGATCATGGGCACGTCTGGGCGGCCTGCCAGCAAAGGCATGAGGTAAACTCCGACCCATTGCACGATGAAAATCAGCACGAAGCAAATAAGGAAGATCGCCCAGAAGGAAGAAGTGAAACGCACCACCTTGCTTTGCCAACTATCAATGCGTTCGACATCCCCGAGAACAATGAAGCGGGACCGTTCGGTGTCTCGCCATGCGGTCACAAGCGACGTGGAAAGGATGAGATAGATCGGAAGAAAAATTGGTTCACCAATGTTCCAACCGGGAGACCAGATGAATCCGACCTGTTTATCGATGCCTGGGGACGGGCTGTAGGTTACGCTATGGACACCCAGGCTAATGGCAACAAGCCACAGTATCCCCAGCCCACCCCAAATGACGATTGGCATCAGCATGGTATTTGGGCCACTGAACATGCGCTCACACCTCAAAGCCAAATTCAGGCCTGAAATCCGATGCTCGCCTTGCTCATGGGCACCTTTCGCCGCAACCACAGATGAAGCCTCGTAAACCTCTTCATCCAATGGGACGTCGTAAACGATCGTCGCGACTGGTTCCGCTTCTGTGGCCTTGCCATTACCTTTGTGACGCTTTGCGCGTCGCTCTGCTGCCAAACGTTCTTTGGAAGCCTTCAGTTCCGCTTGCCACTGGCTCGTTGCCTCCGGATCGCCACAACCGAAGACCCGGGCCAGCCAATGAATGTTGTCATCGCTGATGCCGTTGTAGTTATCTTGAAACCAGACCTGAACCGCGCGCGTCTCGATACCTTTTTCATTGGCCTCGATGGATGAGATTTCGTCTGCCAAGGTTTCAGGCGTCCAGGACCCATCGGCAAACCCCTGCTTGTCAACAGGCCGGCCTGCACCTGCCGCCGCTAAACGAGCAAAAAGCCGCTTAAAGTTCTCGTCCGACTTCTGCGGTGCGGCAAAGTATCTACCGTTTTTGATCAATGGCTTACACGCCTTTTTTGCGTATCTGTGCGCCCCTTTTCGTATTTTATCGTGCGTCGGGGATGTAGTTAAGAACAACTCAAACGGGAAGCGATGTCCTGCCGAGGCGCGCTTCAATGAAGAGCCACCTCAACACTCAAAGGAACCGAAATCTGGAGGGACAGCCGATGAAAAACGACGCCGACACGCCCACAAACCTCACTGGAACAAAGGTCATCCTGCGGGTGCCCGTTCGCCCAAAAGTTTCACACAATACGAGCGCCAAACCCGCCCGGCTTCATGCGCGCGCAGTCAAACGCATCCTTGATCGAAAGTCAGGCACACTCGTGGGTTGGCTCTACGAATGGAACACAGGGGAGCTTGTCCCGCGTTGGAAGGGAGTCGCACGGGCGGATGTAATCTACGTTTGAAACGTAGCAGAATTAGATGCGAAGTTTGTGAAAAAACATTCAGCCTAGAAAGCAAAATTTGTCATCCGTTCAGCGGAAGGAACCAAATATATCCACACAAGGTTCTTTCACTCAGGAATGGCCAATAAAGGTTGGTACCAACTGATTTTGACGAGGTCAGCTCTCTCTCCCGCCGCATCAAGATGAAGTTGCCAAGACTGAAATCCTAGGATTCTCTCAATTTAGCGTTCCACTTTGACCCGCAACCTGCGTGCGCGGTCCTGAAACGCGGGCTCGCCTCCTTCGAGAATCTTACAAACCTCGGAACGGATTTTGTGGTTGTCTAAACCTGCTCCACGATATGTGATGGGCGGCAACCCACCCAAAACATGCGGACCTGCTTCAGCAATGATGATCTGATCTGCGTCGGTGTTGACCACAAGATTTGCGTTGTGGGTGACCATGATCACTTGGCGGCGTTTCTTCGCTTCGATGAAGAGAGGCACCAATTCATCATTTACAGACTTTGGATCAAGGTTCTCTTCGGGTTGGTCGATGATGAGTGGACGGTCATCCTGGTCATCAAGAGCCAGATACAAAAGCAAAAGCACGATGCCACGTGTGCCTGGCGACAGCTTTCGAATATCTACACCGTCATAGCCAATCTCATAGCGAACAGTGATATGATCCGTGGCGAACAGCCAATGGGCAAACTGGTTCATCCAGTTGCGCAACTCTGCCTTCTCCGTCTTTTCAAAGGGGGCGTGGGAAAGAAGTTCCGCTGCATGAGCGCCCATGAACGCCTCCATCGCCGCGCGTACATCGGCAGCGGACCCAGTTTTCCATGCTGGTGCGAGCTGCTCGGCTGCAAGAGCTGTGAGAGATCCGACGCCCTTCGTGGCACCTTTGCGGCGTTTGTCGAATAGGTTCTCCTCGCCGAAACGGCCCCATTTTTCGACGTCTACGACGCGCGTAACCGAGAACTGCAGTTTGCTAAGTGTACCCGATGTAGCCTCAAGCCGCTTCAACAAGGGCTGGTAAAGTTCCTGCAATGAGGTTTGTTCATTGATGATCGCTTGGAAAATCCGCTCGTAGCAATCGATGCGCTGGCTCTGCAGGTCTTTCCGGCGCGCCTCAGCCCCTTCGACAGAGGTCAGTGTCACTTTCAGCTTTTCGAGGGCCGCAGTTTCCCGGGAAATGGTCGAGGTGGCGGCGTGCAGCTGCTTGCGCACATGTTCATCGGCTGTGATGAACGTCGACAGGCGGGCGATCTCGGCCGTGAGCCTATTGAGGGTCACGGCTGAGACGTCTTGATCCGGTGCGATCAAAGGGGTGTTTTGGTCTTGGGCAACGACCGCATCGCCTGTGAGGCGTTGAATCTCGCGATCTGTTTCTGCAATCACTGTGCGCAGAGTGGCATCCACATCGCCGTTATAGACCAAAAGGAAATGGTCCCACTGGGTGTCAGACATGTTGCCTTTGAGGTGCTTTTCTTTCGTCTGTCGCAGCATCTCAGGCGCGGTCGTGGCGCGAACACTTTCCACTTCGTCCTGAAGGTTGACATAAGCGCGCCGTTTTCCGGACAGCGCATTGATGGTCCGTCGCAGATCGGCCTCGGCTGTCACCAGCGCGTCATGCCGCGCAATGAACTCGGGCTTCCCGGTGAGTTTGAGTTTGCCTTTGTCGGCGGTTTGATCTGCTATTAACTTCGTTTTTTGCGCCACTAACTGCTTCAGGCCGGCGACTTTCGCTTCGTTTTCCAACTCTGTGGCGATGTGATCGGACAGGTCGCCAATCGCAGTTTCCTCTCGATCCCGGGATTGCCGGAAGCGATGCGTGTTCTGGTCTCGAAGCTCGCTGAAGTTGGTCGCGCCATCGGTGCTGTTTGGATCATGCGCCTGATAAACAACGCGCTCGATCTCATGGACCAGGCCATCGGAGATGCCGGTGGACGAACAAAGATCCTCGACAAATTGTTGGGAGAGATAGCGCGCACGGGGATAGGCCGACAGCTGTCCTGCGTCAGAGCCATCAAGAGCGCGATCGACACGTTCGCCGCTGCCCCAAGTGAGGGTCGCCCGGGACGATCCGATCAAAGGTTTGGCACGTGCAAGAAACGACGGAGTTTGCAGGTTATCTTCGTCGTCAGACCAGACGGCGGGCGGCACAGCATCGCATGTAGCGGCAATGATGTCGGCCAGGGCGGTCTTGCCCGAGCCCCGCGCGCCGATGACGGTAACTAGGCCTGGATTTAACGGAACGGTGGGCGTGGCGGCCCAATCCGCATCTGAGATGGTTATGGAGCTGATCACTTGAGATGGAAGGGCACCGGAAGGGTGCGCATCCGCAACAAAAGCACGGTATTCTGGATCGATGCAAGCCTGGCGCAAAGCATCAAAGGTCGCGGCGCCCTTCACCCAAGAGTACCGATTGTGGTCGGGCTGGCCGACCTCATCAGGGCGATGCGCATCGCAACCATGAAGGCAAGGCTTGCAACCGTCATAGCGCTCCTTAAGCCCTTGGATGGAAATAGCCTGGCGCTTGCCAGTCCAGAATTCCCGTTGGGCAATGCTGCTTGCGAAGATGATGTGTGCGAACTTCTCGATTTCAGCGCGCAACGTTGCATCAGACGCCTGACGCAATCCAGATGTGCCGTCGTCTTTTCCACCGGCGACAGCGATCAGGACGTTTTTCTTCGCCCAATCGGATTTTCGGTAGATGTTCTTCAGCTGGTTGAATTCGACCTTGAATTGGTTCGCACCGGCAGCGACAAGCGCCTTTTCGGATGCGTCGCTAGCCAGAGACTTGCGGCCCAGTCGAATAAGATCGTCGCGGGTGCATTTGAATACGTCGCCATGGGCCTCAAAATCCAGCAAGCCAAGGAACCGCTCTGCCGCTTCAATGTGGTCATCTTCGGTTGGGTCGATCAGGAGATGGATATTGACAAACCCATTGGCCGCCCGCGTTGTCAGACGCAGCTCGATGTTGGGAAAGATTGTCGTGACATCGACCAATCGGCTGTTCGCCTTGTGCAGAAGCACCGCGCGATACGTGTCTAGAAGATAGTAATCAGTGACCCCAAGCACCTCGATCTTGGGATCGCTGGACTCAACGGCGGACAGGTAGGTGTCCCAAGCATCGGCACCGCCAAACTGGTCGTTCAGAGTCGTTCCAGGCGCATGAATGTGTGGTTCCCATCGTCTCCAGATTGATCCAAGGGTTAGGGTATGGGCATTCGAATTCATGCGGGGTATCTTTGCTCCAATCTAGGCTTTGAAAAGTTTTTCTATAATATTGGCCCTATTGTTCGAAAGCATGCAAGGCAGCAACGTCTTCCTCAACTGCCTGAGCAGAAAGACGAACCTCTTGGGGTCACGACGGGTCGACTACAAGGGAAGGAAGCCGAATAAAATTCGCTAAGCGTTCCTATACCCGCAGGTGCATAGTCTTTCATTCAATACTTCTGCCCGAGGCAGCAAGGCCACACCGTGGTTTCTTGAAACGCTTACTGTGTCTTCGAAACACTTAGGTACATAGAAAACTATGTCGCGCCATTCCTTGGGATGATGCAAGACACTCAGAAGACTGGAGGTGATATGGCTACTATTAAATCGTGGAGCGGGTCCTCGCCACACGCGCGCGAAGTTGCAGCACTTGATGAGCTACGAAAGGGTTTGCCATCGAACTGGTTCGGCTATGCGAATGTATTTGTAAAGGACCCACGATCAGACACCGGCTATGAGGTCGATCTTATCCTGATTTCCGATGATCGAATTCTAATGATTGACGTCAAGGATTGGGTTGGGAAAATTTCCTATAACCGTGGCCAATGGTGCCAAGAAGTTGCGGATCGAAAACAAAGAACGATGGGCAGAGACCCGGTTCTCAAACTAATTGATGCTGGAAATGCACTCATTACAAGCATGAGAAGCGCTGGGATAAATCCAGTTCCGTTTGTTATGAAAGCCGTTGTGTTTGCGCGTTCGACGACCGACTTCTCGGAAGTTGCCGAAATCCACAAAAAAGGTGGCAAGGGAAGAGTTTTGGATGTTGCAACGCTGACTTCTAACTCAAAGAATACGAGGAGACTTGATGCAGTAATTGGGAAACCAGCTTTTAAATCAGCACCAACCGGGCTTACGAATAAGAACAGCGATCTATATAGGAAACTAAAAGGTTTCTTTCAGGTTGGCCGTCATTTTTCAGTCGCCGAAATGGACTACTCGGCCTACAGGGCAAAGAACGATGAAGTATTTTCGACGGACTTGTGGGCACACTATGAAGCGACATCGAAAGACGCACATGACGACTTAGCTTTACTAAGGCGGTGGAACTTCGACGCAGAAGTTGGCGTGACGATAGTTGACGCGGATCGAGACGCGCTTGTCGGGCGAGAAAACAACATCCAAGCGTTCCTTCGCAGCCACAAGACCGGCCGAGACACCCCGCTGCTTGCATTCAAAGAAAGCAGCAATACAGGCGGCGCTCTTCGATGGGAACTGTTTCAAAACCATCCAGATAACGTTGTTCTTCAACGGTTCTTGCCAAGAACTAGGTCCGAGGTCTCCAACCACACCCGCATTGCACTTCTTGAAGCCCTCATGGAAGCTGGTTCTTCCCTTGCAGCAGCAGAAGTAGCCCACCGGGACATCGGGGAGCATAGTGTTTGGCTCGACCTCGAGCGGCAAAGTGTCAGTCTATCGAATCTTGTGACGGCACGTGCCCCAGAGACCAAGACGACGGCTCGTAATCTTGCCTGGCTTGCACACAGTCGCCTAGTCGATCCAGCCACAGAAGATAGCAAGGAAGCAGATGCGCTCGATCCTTTCCGCGCAGATGTTCATGCCTTCGCGTACGCAGGCCTAAAAATTCTTCTCGGGCCACTAGCAAAAAATGAGCTGGACGATGAATGTGCGTTCTACGCAGTCAACGAAGAAGCAAAGACAGAGGCCGGTATTGGGCCCGCTCTAGATTCTTGGTTTGAAACGGCACTTTCAGCGAATCCAAGAGAGCGTTTCGACAATTGCATCGAAGCGCACAGCGCACTTCTAAAAGCGCTTTCGCAAGACCGCGAAGACGACCCGATAGACTTGCTTGAGCCACACAGACGACAAGAGCCTTGCATGATGGCTTACCCGATACATGAAAGCCTGTCCACGACAAGACCGGGCGTAACGGAGTGGCGTAGCAAGCTGGGGTCGGGGGCCATGCTGCGAGCACGTCTGTGGAACGTCAGCAATGCTCAGGATCAAGCTTCAGCAATTTTAGATTTCGTTCGGCGAGGCAAGTCGTTGTCCGTTCTACCACCCACCATCGCGCCGCGGATAGTCGAATGTTCGTTAGACGCCTATGGTCCGTTCCTTTGCGTTGAAGAGACAATCGGAGATCGCCTGTCAGACTGTAATGACTATATCCGGGATTTGGACCAAGACGGCCTTGTCGATTTGTGCCGTTCTGTCGCGAAGGCGGTGCTGATTGCCCACGACCTCGACCTTGCTCACGGTGATCTTTCACCATCCAACCTTTTGTTCGCAAAGCAATCAGGAGGCGGAGATTCAGAAGATGAGGATGTTGCTGTTCGCATCATTGACTGGCTAGACTTTTCGACAAACGAGGCAGGGCCAAGAGAAACAGTAGCGTATGGAGGCCACGAACCCGATCCGATGCAGCGCGACCGAAGGGCTCTAGGTCGCATCATTCTGGAGCTCGTCAAAAACTGTGCTGCTGCAAGTGATATCATAGAAGCAGCCGAGATTTTTGCAGCTGAGAGCCCACAAGATGCCGGCCTAAGTTGGAGAGAGATTTCTCTCTTGGATGTTGATGAGCTACTTTCGACAAAAATCGAGGAAGAAGCACGGATTGCAGTTCCCATCAAAGACATGCTGAATGGCCAGATCATCTCACCTGAAGACGGCGGGTACCGCGTTCTGTTTGACAAGATCGATGGGTCCACCGGTAGGGACCCAAGTGCACGAAGTGTTAAGATAGTTGGTTCGAATGCCGTGGTTGAAGTCTCATTTGACGCCACCACAAAGAACTTTCGCCTAGCGCAATCCCGACGCTCATCGAACCGGCTCGAACAATTCGCCAGCCGGAAAGGCCATCGGATTGAACTCACTCTTGTTTCAGATGCGTCAGCGAACTCGAACTGTTGGAACTTCGTCCGCGAACTTCCAGGATTTGACGAAATGTTTCCCGAGTCGCCGGATCTTCAAAAGCGCAGGCGCCGCCCTATTCTCAGCATATCATCAAGAAAGGAGCCTGAAGTACAAGGCCAATCACCGGAACCAGCCATGCCAAGCCCTTTAAGGATCTGGGATGCAATGCTGGATGCAGAAGCCACGACCTGGCCAAGCGCAACCGCGCTATCTGAAGCGAAGCGGATGGCTAGCCGACCGGGCGTTTACCGTGTTGAGGTGGACTTTGCGACCGAACCCAATCTCCTAGAGCCAGGTCTACTTGTTACGGCAAATGATCGAACCGTTGCCAAGCTTGAAAAAGTGCGTGGGTCTGAGGGAGTGATTGAGATCGTATCTGATCGAGGTCCACCATCAATCATCAAACCAAACGTCCCAATGGAATTCATCGATATTGGCGAAAGGTCAAACATCAGACGTAGGCAAACAGCTCTACGGAAAATTTTGGACGCCCCCAAAATTGTATCTCTGGAAAGGTACTTCTCAGATAGAGCCCCTGCCACACTTGGTGAGTCTCTTGAACTCGGCCGCGAGCCTCTTGACTACTCTCTGAATGAGCCACAATCGCGAGCACTTACAAAGCTTTGGCAACGCGGCCCTGTCTCGTTCCTACAGGGGCCGCCGGGCACTGGAAAAACCATGTTCATTGCGGCTTTCATTCACCATGCTCTAACACATGGAGGAGCAAAGAATGTACTGCTGACCGCGCAAACGCATGAAGCCGTTGACGGGGCGGCAGCTCGGCTACTGGAATTGTTTCAAAACAGGGGAGAGGAAATTGACCTAATTCGGATTGCTTCGAATGCTGAGAGGATTGATGGCGCCCTAAGAAATGCACACGCGGCAGCACTACAAGAACGTGTGCGACAGCGCTTCTCCGCAGAACGCGCAGAACGGGTAGTGGCTCTGGCAACTCCTCTTGGTATCGAGCCGGAATTTGTTCGAGAGTGCTCGAAGATCCTTCGTAGCGTGGTTGCGACAGCCGAAACGGTTGAAGCGCTGCAATCACAAATCGAAGGCTCGGGCGTTGCAGAACCCGCTGAGGCTGAAATGCTCAGGCGGATGAAAGGTGTCTTGGAGCGTCAGTGCGCAAGCTATGGAGTCGAACCCGAACTTGGCCAGAACCCTTTAGCGTTACGCTTTCGGTTATTCGAAGATGCCGCGAAGCGCCATCGTGTGAAGCGGGCCGATGCTTCGCGGCTGATCCTCAGATTGTTTGAGGCTGCAAACGAGTACGAGGAAGCACTTGGACAACGTGGCGCTCTCGAACCGGTCTTTGTCCGAACACGTCGTTTGGTTTGCGGGACCTGTGTCGGTCTTGGTGACGAAAAACTTGGATTGATTGATGAAGCATTTGATCTCGTCGTCGTTGACGAGGCCGCCCGAGCGCAAGGAAGTGAATTGGCAATTCCACTTGTTACGGGCCGAAAGGTCTTGCTCGTGGGAGACCAGAAACAACTTGAACCATTTCTTGATCGCGAGGCGTTGCAGAAAGCGGCAAAGGAACTGGGGCTTGAAGAAGCACAGTTGATGCGTAGCGATTTCGAAAGAGCTTTTGGGAGCCCCTACGGCGAGACAGCATCAGCGCTATTGGACATTCAATACAGAATGGCGCCTACTATCGGGGGGATGGTCTCCGACGTCTTCTATGATGGAAAACTTAAGACCGGTCGAGGAGCGCCGCAGCCGGAGTGGAGAGCCCTGCCTTGGCCGTTCGACAGCGAGATATCTTGGGTTAGCTCGAGCGGGAAAGAAACCGCTCGGTCTGGCCGCGTCAGCAACGATTCTGAAGTAGAGGACATTGTAGAAAGTTTAGAGCGCCTTGCTGGATCGGACCAAGGCAGAAGCCTTTTGGACAATCATTTGTGCGCACAAAAGAGCGAACTATTTGTCGGTGTAATTGCCATGTACGCTGAGCAGGTAGCAGCTATTCAACGACGCATTGGCACCTCTTCTCTCGATCGGAATTGGCGTGATCAGATTAAAGTAGGGACGGTTGATAGTTATCAAGGCAAAGAGAACCCAATTGTGATGGTATCTCTGGTGCGAGA
>JBCBAO010000053.1:0-12330 GCA_038532405.1 Pseudomonadota bacterium
GACGAGGATGAGCGGGATTATCTGGAACGCCTGCTCGATCGTTTCTAGCCGGTCCAACGATTGATTTTTCCCAATATGTCTGGGCGGGGCCGTTCCGGGGGATCTGCGCTCGCCGTGCCGAGATATATGAAGCCCGCAAACCGTTCTTTGTCCGTTAGCCCGAATTGCGCAGCGACGTCGCGGTCATAACTCATCCACTCTGTCAACCAAACGCCCGCCCAGCCGGCCGCGCTGGCCGCCAATAGCAAGGTTTGGCAAACGGCTCCCGTAGAGAGCTCCTGTTCCCATACCGGTGTTTTATGGGTTGGGTCGGGTGACGAAATAACGCCAACAATAACTGGCGCGCGTAGGAAACGCTGGCGTTCCTGGTCAACATCCTCCGCCGATGCGCCGGGCGTTTTTTCGCTGAATATGGCTGCGAGGCGCTCGCCCGCGATTTCCCGGGCAGCCCCCTCAAAGATGACGAACCGCCAGGGTTCCAACCGTCGATGGTCCGGGACACGGGCGGCGATATTCAGAATGTCTTGCAAGTCTTCGGCGCTCGGCCCCGGTGCGCCCAGCGTGTGCTTGCCGGCCGATCGCCGGTGTGCCAGCAGCACGCGCGCCGCAGCGTCATTGTGAATAGGCGATAGGGGCTGACCGACTTGGGGTTGGGGCGGAAACTTTGAAGCCATTTGTGGGGTCTCCTGCAGTCGGCGATTTCAGTGATTTGCTACGCGACAAAACGCCCTATGTCATCTCAAGCGGAGGATGTGCGCGATAAAAAATGCGCAAAAAAGTGAACATTGTTTGCTTTTTGAATGATGTATACCCAATTAAGGAAAGATTACTCAGGAGTTGCCTCCTTGTCAGATGCCGCAACACATACGCCAACGCCGGCAGAGCGCCGCCGCCATAGGGTGCGCCAAACCATATTGGATGCTGCCGAGCGCGTGTTTGCCGAGGATGGTGAGGCCGGCCTGTCTATTCGTAGGCTCGCCGATGAAATCGATTATTCCCCCGGGGCGATCTATAAGTATTTTGAGTCCAAACAGGAACTCGTTGATGAACTGAAAGAAGCCTTCTTCGCCCGGATCCTCGACCGGGTAGAAGACTTGCCAGACGATCCGGATAGGTTCCTGCTTTACGCGCGCAAGTGCATGACAACGTACATACACACCGCGCTTGACCGTCCGCACCACTACGCAGCGGCCTTTTCCGGCGAAGTGAACATGACCAACACGCCCCTCAATCTCTCGCCTTTTTCAAATCGGATGAAGGCCTTTGGCATTCTGCAGGCGATGGTGAACGGCGGGGTCACGCTCGGTATTTTTCGGGCAGATCTTGATGTCGATCTGGCCGCCAAATCCCTTTGGGCCTCTTGCCATGGTGTTGCCCTGTTGATGACCCACATGCCGGATCTTCCGCTCGCCTTTGTGGGGCGGCCCGATGTCAGCCAGACCGAATTTATCGAGGCCCATGCCGATCTTATTGTTCGGGGGCTACTCGCATGACCTTTTTTGAAATTTCCTCCCTTGAAAACCGCCGGTTCAATTTGCCTCGGCATATTGTCCACCAATGAAAGCTGATCCAATGGATAGTGCCCTTGAGACCCGAGAAAAGCGCCCAACTTTGATGAAAGGCGTCGCCTTTATAGGGTTGCTCTTGCTTTTGACCGCCTTGTTGGTTGCGGCGGCATTAACCCGCCGCTCGCCTGAGGGGCCCCTTGTCGCAACGGCCGAGCCCGCG
The DNA here is from genome assembly GCA_038532405.1 of Pseudomonadota bacterium. Classification (GTDB taxonomy): domain Bacteria; phylum Pseudomonadota; class Alphaproteobacteria; order Caulobacterales; family Hyphomonadaceae; genus CALLCD01. The sequence goes on from JBCBAO010000053.1 coordinate 1,729, forward strand.
CCGATTTCGGTGGCTGTCCAAACCGTGGTTTTCGATGACCGCCTGGCATTGGAAGAGGCTTTTTCCGGGCTTGCCGTGGCGCGGCGAACCAGCACGCTAGGTTTTTCAGCGAACGGACGCATCGCCTCGATACGCGTTGACGTTGGTGATCGTATTTCCAAAGGCCAGACTCTGGCGCGCCTTGATACACGTGATCTCCAGGCCAATCTGGCGGCAGCGAAAGCGTCAATCGCCGAGGCCCAAGCCAACTTCACCCTCGCCCAGGCAACCGTAACCCGCCAGGAAACACTTCTTGAGCGCGGACATGTTTCCCAACAGCGCGTTGACGAGGCCGTGGCCCAGGCCTCCGCATCGGCTGCACGGATCGAAGCCTCCATGGCGCAGGCTGAGATGCTGCGCGTTGCCATCGATCTGGCTGGGATTACAGCGCCCTATGATGGCGTCGTGACCAATCGAATGGTCGATGAAGGAGCCATCGCTGGTGCGGGCACGCCGATCCTCGAAATTGTTGAGGCGGACAAGCTGGAGGCCCGGATCGGCTTACCAGGGGCGTCCGCTGCCGAACTCGTTATTGGCGAAACCTATGTGTTGACGTCCGACCGTGGCCCCGTGGAGGCCACATTGCGCGCTGATACCGGCGTCATTGATCGTACGCAGCGCACGATTATGACCGTCTTCGATATTGCCGATGCGAGCAAAGTTTCAGCCGGTGCCGTGGTTCGCCTGTCTTTGGAGCGCGATGTGTCTGAGCGCGGCTTCTGGGTGCCTGTTTCCGCGCTGTCCGAGGCCAGTCGAGGCTTGTGGTCGCTTTACGTGGTCGATGCGGTCGATGGCGGTTGGGTAACAGCGCCTCGCCTGGTCGAAATCGTCCATTCGGAGGCCGACCGGGCCTTCGTCCGCGGCACCCTGGATGATGGTGACCGCGTCATAACCGATGGTTTGCGACGGCTCGTGCCCGGACAGCGGGTTGTGCCCTCTAATGTCTCTGCGACGGCCAATGCCGCTACAGGAGGTTAGCCCCAATGTGGACGACCCTGTTTTACCGTTTGCCGCGCCTGACGACCCTTGCAATCCTTGTGGCGATCGCTGGGGCCCTCGGTGCCCTCGCCACCCTTGGGCGCCAGGAAGACCCGACCCTGGTTGAACGTTTTGGCTATGTCCTGACAACATTGCCAGGTGCTGATGCTGAGCGGATCGAAGCACTTGTTACGGATCCCATTGAGACCGCCCTGCGCGAACTGCCGGAGATTGAAGAGCTAAAGTCGACGTCCCGCGCGAATGTTTCCCAGGTCTCTATCAATATCGATGAAAATCTCTCCGCCGCGGAGGTTGATGATGCGTGGACGCTGATCCGCCAACAGGTTGAAAGTGCCAGGGCAGAGTTGCCCATTGGGGTGAGTGTCCCCGAGGTTGAACGGGTCTATGTTGGCGCGGCCACACTGTTGGTTGCCCTTGTCTGGGAAGGGGCCTCCGAGCCTGAGCTCGCCATATTGGCGCGCATGGCGAAAGACCTTGAAGACCGGTTTCGGAATTTGTCCGGAACGGAAGAAACCCAGACCTATGGGCTCCCAAGTGAGGAAATTCGCGTTGTCCTGGATACCGAAGCTTTGGCAGCCTCAGGCCTGTCGGTCCAGCAGGCCGCGGCGATCCTCGCAGCGTCCGATGCCCGGGCACCCGCCGGCCAATTGCGTCCCGATGGCAGCAATCTGAACCTGGAGGTCGGGGGCGCGTTCGACTCCATTGCCCGCATTCGTGCGTCGCCACTTGTGCAACGCGCCGATGGATCGGCGGTTCGGGTCGGGGATATCGCCGACGTTCAGAAAGGCATGCGGGATCCGCCAGATGTCGTAAACCTGACGGATGGCAAACGGTCTGTGTTGATCGGGGCCTTTATTCAGCCTGGCCAGCGTGTAGATTTGTGGGCGGACGCAGCCCGCCAAGTGGTTGAGGACTATAAGGCCGTTGCGCCGGCAAGTGTTGCGGTTGATGTCCTCTTTGACCAGAGCTTTTACACCGAGGCACGCCTGAATGGCCTGACGCAAAGCCTCGGTTTTTCGGCTTTGATCGTCTTTGGTGTCCTGTTCTTTCTGATGGGGTGGCGCTCGGCGCTGGTGGTCGGGATGGCTTTGCCGCTCACCATTTGCCTGGTTTTGATCCTTTTCAACATTTTCGGCATGCCGCTTCACCAGATGTCGGTAACCGGGCTTGTGATTTCGCTCGGACTTTTGATCGATAATGCGATTGTTGTTGTGGACGAGTACGACCAGAGGCGGGGCCGCGGCGATACCCGCGTCCAGGCGATCGACTATTCCCTGCGCCATCTTATGGCACCCCTGGCCGCCTCAACCCTGACAACGGCATTGGCCTTTATCCCGATCGCATTTTTGCCTGGCAGCGCCGGCGAGTTTGTCGGCATGATTGGCACGTCGGTGATTTTCTCTGTCTGCTCATCCTTTCTCATCGCCATGACCGTGATCCCTGCCGTCGCCGGCTGGTTTGACTCCGAGGGGGCAAAACGCGGCAAACGTCGCTGGTGGCGGGATGGCCTCGCGATTGATTTCGTTAGCGACGGATATCGCTGGACAGTTGGGAGCGTTTTGGCCTTTCCACCCCTCGGTCTTTTGATTGGGATCGCCCCGGCGATTATCGGGTTTTCCCTCGGTGGCACACTGCCCTCGCAATTCTTCCCGCAGACGGAACGCGATCAGATGCAGTTGTCGATTGTTCTATCGCCAGAAACGTCCATCGAAGAAACCATTCGAACAACCCAGCGGGCCACCGAGTTGCTTCTGAATGAAGACGGAGTGACGGGGATCAACTGGACAATCGGCGAGGGAGGCCCCCGGGTCTATTACAACTCTTTCAACAATGCCGAGGGTGTTACCAGTTTTGCTTCCGGATGGGTGCAGCTTGATGGTCCAACGCGTGCGAAAGAAATTGTCACACGCCTGCAAAACCGCGTTCGAGCGGAATTTCCAGAGGCACAGTTCCTGGTCGTTCCGTTCGAACAGGGACCACCGATCGATGCGCCGGTAGAGTTTCTGATCTCAGGCGACGATCTTTCGGTATTGAACGACCTTGGCAATCAGGCCCGTGCTGTGCTCGCCAGCACGCCGGGCGTGACATATACCGTTGCAAGTCTCCAGCTCGGTGCGCCGAAGGTAACCTTGCTGGCCGATGAGGCCGCTTCTGCGATTGCCGGGACCCGGCTTGCAGACCTCGCCGGTGATCTCAGCGCTGAATTGGAAGGTGTTTTCGCCGGCAGTGTGCTTGAGGGGGTCGAAGAATTGCCGGTGCGCGTCATCGCCTCCGATCGGCGCCGCGGGGACCTCTCCGATTTACGCTCCAAGACGATTGGTGCGTCGCCTGGCAATCTCGGTACGCCGATTTCGGCCCTCGGCGACGTTCGGCTGGATCCGGATACGGCCGTTATCACGCGCAAAGACGGCGTTCGGGTAAACACCATCCAGGCGTTTCTTGTGCCCTATGCCCTCCCGGCACCTGTCCTGGAAGACTACCTTGCCCGCCTCGATGCCGCGAATTTTGATTTGCCGGCTGGATATCGGATCTCCCTTGGAGGTGAGGCTGAGGCAAGCGGCGACGCTGTGAGCAATCTTGCAGCCCTCGCCGTGCCCCTGATCCTGATTATCACAGGCGCAGTTGCCCTTGTTTTCAACTCGTTCCGGATGTCTTTCCTGGTCCTCACCTCGGGCTTTTTGTCGGTCGGCATGGCGTTTTTTGGCGTCTGGCTGTTCAATCTGCCGATGGGGTTCAACGCCATTGTTGGTGCCCTCGGTCTCCTTGGTATCGCGATCAATGGCTCAATCGTCGTGCTGACCCAGTTAAAATCGAGTGAGGCGGCCCTGAACGATGATCGCATCGCCCAGAGGGAGATCGTGGTCGACGCGACCCGCCATATTGTGGCGACGACGCTCACAACAATGGGCGGTTTTGTCCCCCTCATCCTGACCGGGGATCCGTTCTGGCTGCCGCTTGCGACATCGATTGCCGGGGGTGTCTTTGGTTCGGCGCTGCTCGCCCTCTATTTTGTGCCTGCGGTTTTCCGGATCATGACAATGAAGCCGATTACACGGCTCTATAGAGCTGTTTTCCGCGGCGGTGCTGAAGCTGCGACCCCAGCGGAGTAAGGAAAGTGACTTGCATGGCCGGGGGACGTGGCCCATCTGAAGAGATCGCAAATTGAGAGGCCGATGATGATCGATGATCTGGACCCTTCTTCAACAGGTAGTGTCGCGCCCGTTTGGCCGCAATTAAGGTTCGAAGCCAAGGAAGCCGCAGCCGCCGAACCTGCCTTGGCGAGCTATATTGATGCTGCGATCCTCTCCCACACCTCGCTGACCGATGCATTGGCTTTTCATCTCGCCGAACGCTTGGGGGGCCGCCAGATGAATTCACTTCTGGTTCGCGAGATCTGCCATCAAGCTTATCGCGACGCCCCTGACATCGTCACCTCAGCTGAGCGGGATCTCCAAGCTGTTTTCACCCGCGATCCCGCCTGCCGGCAGCTTTTGCAGCCTTTTCTGTGGTTTAAGGGGTTCCTCGCCCTGCAAACCTACAGGGTCTCCCACTGGCTTTGGCACCAGGGTCGGGAAACCCTGGCTTTTCATTTCCAAAGCCGAACATCTGAACTGTTCCAGGTCGATATCCACCCGGCAACACGAATCGGATCCGGGGTCATGTTTGACCATGCCACCGGCATCGTTATCGGTGAAACGGCTGTGATTGGCGACGATTGCTCAATTCTTCAGGGGGTTACCCTTGGCGGTACGGGCAAGGAAATCGGCGACCGTCACCCTAAGATTGGCAATGGTGTCTTGATCTCGGTTGGTGCGAAGGTTCTTGGGAATATCAAGGTTGGTGACAAAGCCAAAATCGCCGCTGGTAGCGTGGTGCTGAAACCCGTGGAACCGCTTTGCACCGTTGCTGGTGTGCCGGCCATACCCGTCGGCGGTCCGTGCGCGGAAGCCGCGCATAATATGGACCAATCCCTGCCAGAATGAGTTTAATCTATTTGCGCCCTTGAACCTGCACCGGCGCAAGTTAGGTTGCGGCAAACACCGAAATAAGGACATGTTATGGAACGCGAAGAAACATTGCGGCTGGAAGCCTACCTGAAGGAAAAACTACATCCGGGCCTTCGCCTTGTCGCGCGGGACAAAACCGATGACAGTGTTGAAGTCTATCTCGGTGCGGAGTTTCTGGCCGTCGTATATAAGGATGTGGACGAAGGGGAAACGGCTTACCAATTCCAGATGACCGTTCTTCAGGAAGACATTAATGGGTGAGCGCCCGGCGATTTAAAACGCCCGGCCAATGGCAATGCCGAAGACAATGCTGCTTTCTTTGGCGATATCGTAATGGACTTGAGGCGAAAGGGTGATTCCGTTTTCCAGCTCGATCTCATAAAGCATTCCGATGCGGCCTGCTGCGAATACATCGCCGTCAATAATCTCGACGCCCGGACCAATTTGTGTGGCCAGGCCACGCCAGAGATGGATGTCCGCAACTGCGAGGGCGGTTGTCGCATCGATGTCACCAAAAGCATGCTCGACGACAGCCCCAAGGCCAACGCGCCTTGTCAGCCGGTATTCATAGTCCGCCCCAAGCGTGAACGCCGTCGCGTTCTCAGCTGGCACAGATGTGCCCGCAAGGACGAGCGAGAGGTGGTGCGGCGTTTCCGGATCAAAAGGAATCTCGGTCTCGCCATGGGCGCTTTGGACAATGGCCGTTGCCATTCCGAGGCAAGCGGCAAGCTTGATCCCTTCCAGGCATCCCAAGCGAAATATTTGCATAATGTCCTCCACGGGCGGCGGCCCAAACGGAATGGCGGCAGGTCTGAGATCAGCTGCCTAACACATTTGTCCTTATTGAGGGGGGATCTTTGACCCAATCGGCGGCGAAATTCCTGCAAGGCGATTTGATGCACCATGTTGTGGTGATGTCTCTGTCGGCGAGCATTGGGCTCGTATCCATATTCCTCGTTGATTTCGTTGACCTATTCTTCATTGCATTGCTTGGCGAAGCGGCGCTGGCGGCTGCAGTTGGATTTGCTGGAACACTCCTTTATTTCACCTTCGCAATCACCCTCGGCATGAACATCGCCTGCAGCGCCCTGTCGGCCCGGATGATTGGGCAGGGGGACCTTGTGGGCGCGCGGAAAATCGCCACGAGCGCCATCGCATTTGGGCTCATGGTCAGTTTTGCCGTTGCGGCAGCGGCGTGGGGGTTTGCACCTGATCTTTTGTCCTGGCTCGGTGCGAAAGGGGCGACCCATGACTATGCGGTTAGCTATTTTCGAATTGTTGTGCCAGCCATGCCCATCTCCACCATCGGCATGATGTGTTCCGGCCTTTTGCGCGCCCATGGCGATGCCCGCCGCGCCATGACGGTGACCCTCGTTGCCGGTCTGGTGAACGCTATTCTCGACCCGATATTCATTTTCGGTTTCGGATGGGGCCTTGAAGGCGCGGCCATCGCCTCGGTGTGTGCCCGCTTTGCAACGCTTGCAACGGCCCTCACGCCGGTCATTCGCCATTATGGTGGCTTTGCGCCGTTCGAATGGAGCCGTTTCAAAACCGATCTTGCGCCCATCCTCGCCATCACAATCCCGGCCGTGCTCACAAATGTGGCGACGCCAGTGGGCAATTTCATCGTCACCCGGACACTTGCTCCCTTTGGTGATGCGGCGGTTGCAGGCCTCGCCGTGATGGGACGGATGACGCCGCTTGCCTTTTGCGTCATTTTTGCCTTGTCCGGCGCGGTTGGCCCGATCATTGGGCAGAATTTCGGGGCGCGCCAGTTTTCCCGCGTGCGCGAAACCTTGAGCCGGACCATGATGTTCGCCGGGGGATATGTCGTGGTTGCCTGGGCTGTGCTGCTTTTGATCAACGGGTTCGTGGCGGATCAATTCCGCTTGTCGGGCGAGGGGCGTGAGATTGTCTTCTGGTTCTCCGTAGCCGTTGCCCCCTTATTTATCTTCAACGGATCGCTGTTTATCTCAAATGCTGCGTTTAACAATTTGAAGCGACCGATCTGGTCGACCCTTTTAAACTGGGGGAAGAACACGATTGGCGTTGCGCCCTTCGTGATTGTCGGTGCCCAGATCGGTGGGGCCTCAGGTGTGATTATTGCCCAAGCCATCGGCGGCATCTTTTTTGGTATGTTGGGGCTCTGGCTGGCCTACCGCCTGGTGTCCGCCTATGAAAATGGCGATGTCGACCCCGATATCCCTTGGCGGCCGCCCCTTTGGCGACGTCCTGAAGCGCCGTTCGCAAGCCGCCACGGCTAAACGGCCAAGCGGGTTGCCTTTGCGCCCAAGCGGCGGTCCCGTAGCGCTCTCAGCTCTGCCCCGAGGGTTTCTTCAAAATAGATGCAGCCGAGGCACATATTTTCAACGATCCTTCCCGTGCCATCCGTCTTTGCCGATTTTTGCCGAAATATCCCTGGATCCCAACCAGACTGGGCTCCCATAAATTCCGGCTCACCGCGATTGATCGCCTGGATTGCCGGCAGAGCAGCGACACTTTTCAGGATATCTTCAAGTGTTTCCTCCGTCAGATTGCCAAGGGGTGCGCGCGTTTTCAGACAGCATGGATAGACATTCCCGTTTGGCTCAATCGAGACTTCGGATCCAGCCTCACCGATTTTCAGAAAGTCTTTCCCGCCGGACCAGCGTGAACAGAAATTTGTATCATAGGCCGCGTCCGACAAACCATTTGCAAAGGCACGGCCCCGCGGCCAAAGCTCCCCAATCCAGAGGTCCGGTTGAGCGCCAAAGAACAGGAAGGTCGGCCCATCACGCTTCGATTTTGCCTCCAGATCCGGCGCTTTTAGCCGTTCGTCCTTTTCTCCGCCGAGGGATACTTCGCGCACCCCGCGTGAGGCCATCATGGTGCGGATTTTCTCCATGAATTTGAACTTCTTCTCGCCCTGCATCCCAACATGATAGTCATCAATCGATGCGATCGCGATGGAGGCGACACCGCGGGCAAGGCATGTGTCCAAAATCTCCGGTGTCAGGACATCGCCGGTTGTTTGTATGGAGATTTTGGGCATCCCAGCGCCATATTTGGCCTGCAAAGCATCAAGCGCCGGATAGAACAGCTCCTCCCGAACGCCTTTGATCAGAAGCTCGCCGCCTGCCATGACGAGCAGGGTTTTTTCCCGTTCTCCGGTCTTGGTGTTTAACCAGGTCAAATCATCGGGCAAATTATCGATAATGGCCGTATAGGCACGCCGCCCTTCTCCAACCACATCGCTCAGGGCATCGCGCACATAGGGGCGAAACCGATCATCATAGCAATGCTTACACTTGCGATGACACGCCCATGTCAGGACCCAATAAATAGCTTGCATAATGCGGCCTTTTTAAAAAATACGGCCTCATTAAGCCACGCTAGGGTCCCCATCGTCGACACAGATCACGGCATATTGTCCGCGTATGGCGCTTAGTTTGCTGCAAGTGCTGGCAGCCAGGTTGCAAGGCTTGGCACAAGCGCAACCATGGCGATTATCGCTAATTGCAGTCCGATAAATGGCAGCGCGCCCCACCATATGTCCCGGGTGTCGACCCCCTCCGGAGCGGATCCACGCAGATAGAACAGCGCAAAGCCAAACGGGGGGGTCAAAAAGCTCGTTTGCAGGTTCAACGCCATGAGAATGGCCAGCCAGACCGGGTCTGCCCCCAAGATAATAAGCGGCGGTGCAACCAGCGGCACGACCACGAAAATAATCTCAATAAAATCCAGGAAAAATCCCAGAACGAACATGACGAGCATGGTTAGGGCGAGGGCCCCCCACATGCCACCTGGAACACCTGTGAGCAGGGTCTCGATCATTTCGTCCCCGCCATATCCGCGCAGCACCAGCGAGAACAGGGATGCCCCGATAAGGATCAGGAAAACCATCGCTGTAATATTGGAAGCGGAGGCAAGGGCCGGGCCGAGCCGGCCAGACAGTGTCAGCACCCGCAGACCTGCAACAAGTCCTGCGAACAGAAGCAGGCCCCCCAGTCCAGCCGCGAGGATCGCGATCCAATCGGCCGGACCAATGGTTTCGCGCGCAATGCGCAGATCTGCAAAGCTGGAGAGACCAACGATCGCAATTGCGCCCAGAAGGCCGGCGATGATTAATGGCGATAGCCGGCTGTTTGCCTCCGGCGCGAGGCGCAATCCAGCCAGAAGGATCGCCCCGCCCGCACCAATCGCGGAAGCTTCCGTTGGGCTGGCAAGGCCGGCAAGAATTGAGCCGAGAACGGCAATAATGAGCAAAAGTGGCGCGCCGAGACCCAAGAGGATTTCGCGCGCCGATAACGGGTCGCTGCCATCGTCGACAAGGGGCGGGCAGGTATTCGGTTTAAGGATCGACATTGCAAACAGAAAGGCGAGATAAATTCCCACAAGAATCAAACCCGGCACCAGGGCGCCTGCGAACAGATCGCCCACCGATACCGCCGAAGGTCCCGCCCCCCCGCTCAGGCTTGCGGTCTGGTTCGCGTTTGAGATCGCATCTGCCAGCAGGATCAGAACAATCGATGGCGGAATAATTTGGCCAAGTGTGCCGGACGCTGCAATCGTGCCGGTCGCAAGTTTGGCGTCATAGCCCTGTCGCAGCATGGTTGGTAGGGCAATCAGCGTCATCGTGATGACGGTCGCCCCCACAATACCGGTGGATGCCGCCAGCAGCGCACCGACGATCACCACCGCATATCCTAGGCCGCCGCGCACGCGGCCGAGCAGGCGGCTGGCAATATGCAGCAGGTCTTCGGCAACCCGCGAACGCTCAAGCACAACCCCCATCAGCACGAAGAGCGGCACCGCCACCAGGACCTGATTTTCCATCGACCCCTGGATGCGTTTCGGAAACGCCTTCAACAGTGGCTCGGGGAAAATGCCAAGGCCAAGGCCAATCATTGCGAACAAGAGCGCGACGCCGCCAAGCGTCAAAGCCACGGGGTAGCCTGCGAGCAGCGCGCCAATCGCAACGAGGAACATTCCGATGGCGAGGAGGGCTTCCAATTCCATCAAATCGCTCCAGACGTGCCCGGTACTTCCTCGCTGTCCGGAGCGCTTTCGCCGGAGAGAACCAGCGCTGCCTTGATCGCCTGGGACAGGCCTTGGGTGAGCAGAAGCACCGCGAACAGCGGGACAAGCGTTTTGAACAAAAACAGAAGCGGCAGCCCGTCGCTTTCCCGGGAGCCTTCAAACCGTGCCCAGGCATTCGTCAAGGCCGGGGCGGCGGCCCAGAGGATCAGCAGGCAAATGGGAATGATAAAAAGATACGCCCCGGCCAGTTCCACAGCGGCAAGGCCTCTGGGGCCAAACCGGGTGCGGAGAATATCAACACGCACATGGGCATCATCGCGCAGCGCACCAGCAGCCGCCAGCAGGAACATGGCCGCGAAAGCATAAATGACGATTTCATTCAGCCAAGTGAAGGCAAGTCCAAAGGCATAGCGTGCAATGACCACGGCAAGCTGGGCAAACATCATCACCAGCGCCATGGCTATGGCTGCCGTCAGTGCACCGCCGGATAACCGGTCAATGCAGTGCGACACTTGGTGTGCCATGTGGCGGACCGGCG
>JBCBAO010000054.1:0-12307 GCA_038532405.1 Pseudomonadota bacterium
CGGGCTTTGGTTCATCGAAGCTGACCCTTTAATAGGCGCTCGCCTTAGTCGCCGGCAACGGACGCTGAGTAAATCGACTGGATGGACTCCGCGATCATGGCATCGAATGCGTCGTCGGTCATCTCCACATGAAGGCCCTCGCTGAAACCGCGTGAGAAACTGGCAATCATGCCCGCGTTCTGGGCCAGCATTGCGTTGGACTGGGCCCGCGGATAACCCCCGGACAAGGCGACGACGGTGAGCGTGCGCGGATGGTCGACCAGCGCCTTGTAGTGATTTGCTGCCTCAGGCAGTGACAATTTCAACATGACCTGCTGGTTCGCCGGAAGCTGATCCAGATGTTTGAGGATTTCATCACGCAAAAGGTGCTCGGCCTCGGCCTTATCTTCGATTGTAATGGTAATTTCCGGTTCCAGGATCGGCATGAGGCCCTTTGCGAGGATCTGCTGGCCAACCTCGAATTGTTGTGCCGTGATCGCGGCAATTCCCGTCGGATTGGCGGCATCGATAACGGAGCGCATTTTGGTGCCGAAAATGCTAAGCTCATTGGCGCGGTCTAACATCTTGTCGAGGTCAGGCATCGGTTTCATTAGCTTTACGCCATCTGACGCATCGGCGAGGCCTTTGTCGACCTTGATAAAGGGGACCACACCGCGTTGCTCCCAAAGATATTTGGCGGTTGGAACGCCATCGACCGCGTTTTCGGCCGTTCGTTCGAATAGGATTGCGCCAATAACCTTTTCGCCCGTAAAGGCCGGGGATTTGATCATGCGGGTCCGCATCTCATGAACAAGGTCGAACATTTCGGCTTCGGAGGCGTAGGCATTGGCTGGAATGCCATAATTGTGGAGGGCCCGAGGTGTTGAGCCGCCGGACTGGTCCAGGGCGGCAATAAAGCCCTGCCGGTCCGCGATCTGTTTGGTCATTTGGTCGTTCATCATCGTTCGTGCCTTTGTCTCATTCTTGTGCGCGTGGGACGCGCGGATCTATACATTCAGCGCATTTACACCGGGCAGCGGCTTGCCTTCCATCCATTCAAGAAACGCGCCGCCAGCGGTTGAAACGAAGCTGAAATCTGCAGCAACTTCTGCATGGTTGAGCGCTGCAACCGTATCGCCGCCGCCAGCAACGGCAATGAGGTTGCCGGCTTTGCACCTGGCAGCGGCGGCCTTGGCCGCGCTTACCGTTCCAGCATCGAAGGGTGTGAGTTCGAAGGCTCCAAGCGGACCGTTCCAGACCAGTGTTTTCGCCGTATCCATTGCTGCGGCCAGAACGGCAATGGATTGGGGGCCGGCATCGAGGATCATTTCATCATCGGAGATTTCGTCGAGGCCACATACGCGGTGCTGGGCGTTGGCAGCGAACTCTTTGGCGACCACAGTGTCTCGCGGCAGCAGTATATCGCATCCGGCAACCCTGGCATTTGCTTCGATCTCCCGGGCTGTATCAGCAAGATCATGTTCACAGAGAGATTTGCCAACCGAGTGTCCGCGCGCGGCGAGGAATGTATTGGCCATGCCCCCACCAATCGCAAGAGCATCGACTTTGCTGACAAGGTTTTTCAGAAGGTCGATCTTGGTTGATGTTTTTGCACCGCCGACAACCGCGAGGACGGGCCGCTTAGGACTGCCAAGTGCGGCATCAAGCGCATCGAGTTCCCGCTCCATTGCAAGGCCGGCAAAGGCTGGCAGATGGCGTGCGATCAGTGCTGTGGAAGCATGCTTGCGGTGAGCGGCGGAAAAGGCGTCGTTCACATAAATATTCCCCAACACCGCCATCGCGCGGGCAAGCGCTTCGTCACCTTGTTCTTCGCCGGGGTGGAAGCGCGTGTTCTCCAGGAGAATAACGCCGCCCTCTGGCAGGTTTTCGATGGCCGCCTTCGTATTCTCGCCAGTACAGTCGTCGGCGAACGCAACCGGACATTTCATGACCGCTTCAACTGCTGGAACAATGACGCGCAAGCTCATCGTATCGACGCGTTGGCCTTTTGGTCGACCAAAATGTGCTAGGAGGGCGACCTTTGCGCCGGCATTGATGAGGGCTGTCACTGTCGGTTTTGCGGCTTTGATCCGTGTGAGGTCCGTGATCCTGTCCCCCGATATGGGCACGTTGAAATCCACACGCACAAGGGCTGTTTTGCCCGTCAGGTCCCCAGCATCCGAGATGCGGCGAAAACGCGTCATACTGTTTGTCCCCAGAATTACGACGGCCCGCCAAGGTGTTGGCGGGCCATGGTTTAAATATGTTTGGCGAGTTCCACTGCCGTGTCGGACATGCGGGTCGCAAACCCCCATTCATTGTCGTACCAGCTGAGCACGCGCACCATTGTTCCGTCCGTGACATTCGTCGACGCGGCCGCAACCGAGGAGGATGCAGGATCATGGTTGAAGTCCGATGAGACAAGCGGCGCATCCGAAAATGCGAGCACACCTTTCATTGGGCCTTCAGCTGCCGTTTTCAGCGCCCCATTAATTTCTTCAATAGTCGTCGCCCTGCTTGCGTCAAAGACGAGGTCGACCATGGAAACATTCGGCGTTGGCACGCGAACAGCGGAGCCATCCAGTTTGCCGGCGAGCTCCGGCAGAACAAGCCCAACGGCCTTGGCTGCGCCCGTTGACGTCGGGATCATGGACTGTGCTGCTGCCCGGCCGCGATAGAGATCTTTGTGCATCCGATCGAGGGTTGGTTGATCGCCGGTATAGGCATGGACGGTTGTCATATATCCACGTTCGATGCCAACCGCATCATTCAGCACCTTCGCAACGGGCGATAGACAGTTGGTGGTGCAAGACGCATTGGAAACGATTTTGTCGTCTCCCGTAAGCGTTTCGTGGTTTACGCCATAAACAATGGTTTTATCTGCATTTGCGCCAGGCGCTGAGATCAGGACCCGCTTTGCGCCAGCTTCGAGATGGGCAGATGCCTTGTCTTTCGCCGTGAAAATACCCGTACATTCCATGGCAATGTCGACATTCATATCGCCCCAGGGAAGGTCTGACGGGTTACGCTCGGCAAGACATTTGAACCGACGTTTGCCCGCGACAATCGTATCTCCGTCAACCGTTACATCGACCGGCAGTTTGCCATGGATACTATCGTATTGCAGGAGATGGGCATTGGTCTCAACCGGCCCCAGATCATTAATCGCAACGACTTCCACGTCCGTGCGATCATGCTCGATAATTGAGCGAAGGACCAGCCGACCTATTCGGCCGAAGCCGTTGATTGCGACGCGTACTGCCATAAAAACTCTCCTGAAAAATTGCCGTCGCCGGCACCCTACGCACCTTGAATGCAGAATTCAGGCCGGGGTGTAGCGTGCGCACATCCCAAGGTCTAGCCCATGGTTTTTGACAGCGATGTCAATCCCGCTTGGTTTCAGGGGCGCGCACCTTAACAGCGCTTGCCGCCGCTTGTGCGCGATCTCGTGCGGTTTCGATTGACGCCCCTTTGGCAATCGCCACACCCATGCGGCGATGCTCGTAGCTGATGGGCTTTCCAAACAGGCGCAGTTCCGATCCAGGAACTTTCAACGCCATGTCGATATCTTCAAAACAGACGCCCTCTGCTTCCACACCTCCATAAATCACCGCCGACGCCCCGGGGGTGGTCAGGGCTGTGTCCACTGAAAGCCCTAGAATGGCCCGGGCATGGAGCGCGAATTCGCTCTGGTGCTGTGTCGCAAGGGTTACAAGACCTGTATCATGGGGGCGTGGGCTCACCTCTGAGAACCAGACCTCGTCGCCTTTTACGAACAGTTCCACGCCGAACAGGCCATGGCCGCCAAGTTCTTCCGTTATACGCGCCGCCATATCTTGCGCGCTTGCAAGCGCGACGTCGCTCATTGGCTGCGGTTGCCAGCTTTCGACATAGTCGCCGTTTTTCTGAAGATGGCCAATGGGGGCACAGAAATGCGTTCCGCTGACGGATCGAACAGTCAGCAGTGTAATCTCAAAATCAAAATCGACAGCGCCCTCGACAATCACGCGTGTTTCACGTTTTCGGCCCGCCTCTAAAGCGTGCACCCAGGCCGCGTCGATCTGCGAGGAAGACGTGATGCGCGACTGTCCCTTCCCGGACGACGACATGACCGGCTTTATAAAAACCGGATACCCAATCGCCTCAGCGGCCCCAAGCAATTGTTCCTTCGAGTTTGCAAAGGCAAAGGGGCTTGTTCGCAGGCCGAGGTCTTCGGCAGCCAAGCGCCGAATACCTTCCCGGTCCATGGTCAGCTGCGTTGCTCTGGCCGTTGGGATCACCTTTGCGACCCCGTCACCTTCGATCCTTGCAAGCTCGTCAGTGGCAATTGCCTCTATTTCCGGAACAATAAGATGCGGGGCTTCTTGTTCCACAAGCGCTCGCAGGGCTGTGCCGTCCGTCATGTCAATGACATGGGCGCGGTGCGCAACGTGCATCGCCGGCGCGTCGGCATAGCGGTCGACAGCGATCACTTCCAGCCCCAAACGCTGCAACTCAATTGTGACTTCTTTACCAAGCTCACCCGACCCGAGGAGCATGATCCGGGTAGCGGATGGGGAGAGGGGGGTGCCGATGGTTGTCATGGTCTTTGCTCCAACCCGTTTTTAAACGCTACCTCATATCAGCGTCTCAGCGGCTGTTACGACAGCTTCCATCGTGAGTCCAAAATGCCGATAAAGATCGCCGATCGGGGCGCTTGCTCCAAAACTGGACATACCGATAAAGGCGTCTTGCGGCCCTAGAAATGTGTCCCATCCCTGGCGAACGCCTGCTTCGATGCCGATGCGTGGCGCTGTGCCCAGCACTGAGGCCCGGTAGGCTGCATCAGCCGACTGGAAGCGTTCAAAGCAGGGGGCGGAGACGACACGTGCGGCGATGCCCCGTTCACTAAGTTTTGCCTGCGCGTCCATTGCAATCTCGACCTCTGAACCGGACGCGATCAGGGTCACTGCCGCATTGTCAGCTTCGTGCAGAGCATAGGCTCCCTTCGCGGACAGGTTCTCGGAGACATGCGTCGTCCTCTGCGGGGTCAGCCCTTGCCGGGTTAATGCAAGGATGCTCGGCGTATCGGCATCGTTGAGGGCGATTTGCCAGCATTCTGCCGTTTCCACAGCATCGCAGGGGCGCAGCACATTTACATTTGGCATGGCGCGCAGAGAAGCGAGGTGCTCGACTGGCTGGTGGGTTGGGCCATCCTCGCCGAGGCCAATGGAGTCATGGGTCATCACGAAAATGCTCCGCACACCCATAAGTGCTGCGAGCCGGATCGACGGCCGGCAATAATCCGTAAACACAAGGAATGTGCCGCCATAGGGAATAACGCCACCATGCAGTGCCATTCCATTCATCGCGGCCGCCATGGCATGTTCCCGAATGCCATAATAAATATAGCGCCCCTCCCGATTCTCCGCCGTAAACGGAGCGGTATCGCCGGTTTTGGTGTTGTTGGAGCCGGTGAGATCGGCTGAGCCACCCATTGTATATGGCAGGGTCTTGTTGATGACACCCAACGCCATTTCCGACGCTTTGCGCGTGGCGACTTTTTGAGGCTCGGCGGCGAGGCCTTCTTTATACGCGTCAATGGCCTCGGCGAGGGGGGTGAGGTCCGTGGCAAGGGCCAAATCAAAGGCGGCTTTTTTGTTGGAATGAGTGTAGCGGCTCTCCCAATCGGTTCGTGCTGCAGCCCCTCTCTGGCCGGCGGTGCGCCAGGCATTCAGAATATCTTCAGGCATATCGAAGGGGGCATGGGGCCAATCCATGGCTGCCCGGGTTCCGGCGATCTCTTCTTCCCCAAGGGGAGCCCCATGGGTTGCCGAGGTGCCTTGTTTCGTTGGGGCACCTTTGCCGATAATGGTTTTGCAGGCAATTAGGCTGGGCTTATCGGTCGTTTGTGCCGCTGCGATTGCCGCTGCGACAGCCTCGAAATCATGCCCGTCGACGCGCGTGGTTTCCCAGCCTGACGCTTCGAACCGGCTTATTTGGTCCGTTGAGTCTGACAGTGAAACAGCACCATCGATCGTAATTTTGTTGTCGTCCCAGAGCACGATCAGTTTGCCAAGCTTCAAGTGACCGGCAAGGCTGATCGCTTCTTGAGAGATACCCTCCATCAAACAGCCATCGCCGGCGATCACATAGGTATGGTGGTCCACAAGATCCGCGCCGTATTTTGCGGCAAGGTGTGCCTCCGCCATGGCAAAGCCGACGGCATTTGAAATGCCCTGGCCGAGGGGGCCCGTCGTCGTTTCAACACCTGGCGCGTGGCCATATTCCGGGTGGCCGGCTGTTTTGTAGCCAAGTTGGCGGAAGTTGCGGATTTGATCGATATCCATCCCCGGATAGCCGGTCAGATACGTTAGGGCATAGATCAGCATGGACCCGTGGCCAGCCGACAGAATAAACCTGTCCCGATCGGCCCAATCCGGTACTGCCGCGTCATATTTCAAGAACTTTGTGAAGAGAACCGTTGCGACATCGGCCATGCCCATCGGCATGCCTGGATGGCCGGATTTTGCCGCTTGAACAGCGTCCATGGACAAAGCCCGGATTGCGTTTGCCATCTGTTGCTGTGTCACCGCCATCGCCCGAATCCCTTTGAAAGTGTTAATGCTGGGGGCATGGACAAGCCTGCACCGCGCGTCAAGCCGCTTGGCAGCAAGGCACGCAGGCTGATATGTTTTTGAAATGACAACACTTGATGATGCAACCGCCAAGCTTGAAGCAGCCCTCAGGCGTTTAGAGAGCAATATTGAAGGCGTTTTTGAGCAGGCCGGTGATCCTGCCCTGTTTCGCCGCGAAGTCGCCGCTTTAACAACAGATCGCGCGCGGCTCGCAGAAGAACTGGATGCATCCCTGGCCCGGGAGAACGAGTTGCAAGCCTTGGCAGATGAAGCATCAGCTGCCCTCGGCTCGGCAATTGCAGAGGTTCGCGCGGCACTCGAACGGGAGGCTTAGTCCCATGTCTAAAGCCGATATTGATATCTATGGAAAGCGCTACTCGGTGGCCTGCGCACCGGGGCAGGAGAAGCGATTGTCCCAGCTTGGCAGCCGACTGGACACGCGGGTCCGCAATATATCGAAGGCCGTGGGGGATATTGGTGAAGCTCGCCTTCTCCTCATCGCCGCCCTCGCATTGATGGATGAGATCGATGCCCTCAAAGCGAGTCCGGAGCAGGTTCGGGCCGATGGCAAGGCCGCCGCCGCCTTGACGGACGCTGCAGCCCGCATCGATGCCCTCGCCGCGCGTCTTGAAGCGATTGGCACGGCGGATCATATCGATGCGTGACGAGGGTGTCCCACAGCCGCTCTTGGTGGTTTTTCCAACCGAGGGGGGTGAGCCGCAAGTCTTGTTGGACCCACAATATTTTGTCGGCCTTGATGAAGTCGGCCTACTCTTGTCTGACCTTGCAAAACACTATGCTCGAGCATTTTTACAATCCGGCCGCGCGCGCAGCCTTGAGGATGCGATCGAGCAGATCCAGGAAATATTCGATGCCGATGTCACAGAAGGCCTCGCTGACCTTTCCGGCGAATCCTCCCCGACTTAAAAAACCAGGACCACGATATCGCGGCCCTGGCTTTTGGGGAGAAGGCGGGAAGGGGCCTACAGTGCACCGCCGCCCCAGAGGACAGCATAGGCTTCGCAGTGAACGAGTACGCTTTCAAAATCGGAGACGCTCACACCCGCCGGAACGAGATATTCTTGGCCGCCCTTGGTCGAGGTCAACTCGCCGAGCAAGACCGATCCGTTGATGGCCGTATCGCCCGTGACATCTGCAATGCTGGTGGGTGAAAGGAAGACTTTCAGATCTGGTCCCCGCGCAGCACGGAAATTATCGTCAAAGCGGATAAATGTCTGGCCGTCCCGCTGGACAACTTCCCAACTGCCTTGAAGTTTCTTGGATTTACGGACGAAGCTACCAGAGGGAAGGCTCGCTTCGGTTGATGCCGTTGCGGCGATTTCTGTTTGGGCAATGGCGCTCGGCGCAGCAATGCTGAAAGCGGAGACGGCGAGCACGGCTGCTGTGGCAAATGTTGAAAAACGCATGGGTCTAAATCCTTCCAAGGGGTCAAGTTCGTTGCGACCCCTCGCAGATTGGAATGGAACAGATCACCTGCAATGCACAGCTCGTCACGGGATGGTGTGGACCCCGAGAGCACCCGTTTCGCGATCTGTCACCTAATTCGTGATGAGGAAGCTGGAGGATTTGAGTTCAGCAGGCACCTGGCGCAGCTCTATCAGTTCAGCAATGAGGGTCAGCGCTGTACCTGACCTGTCTGGGAAACGGCAATTCGCCGTGTCGAACTCATCTTCGAAGGACTGCGGTGCGCCAGCAAAATAGACTTTGCCATGGTGGCGAACGCGGGCTGAAAAGTGCGAGGCGCATCTGATCAAGCCGTTGCCAGGTTTCAGCAAGCTTTCACGCGTTGCCAATGCAATCAGGGGAACGTCCTGTGCTTCGGTGCGGCTCAAAGACACCATCTTGTCCGAACTGCAGATTGCCATGCCCCCTATGCTACACTCGCCTCCGGATCTTAAGCTTGCGCCAAGCGTATAGATCGCATCATCTATTGAATTCAGATTGATGGCATAAATGCCATGGAGCTCTTGGACGGACATGTCCGGGTCCCAAACCATTCTGAAGAGTGAGATCTCGGTTTCTCGTGTCTCACTGCAGGCATCATTTAAGCAAACGGTGGGTCCGAGCGCCCCTTTCGAGCAACGAAAGACTGCGTGGGGTATTTTATCTGCAGCAGCTGATGTTTTGAATAAGACATTCAATTGTTCGTTTCGGCAGGAAACCAGTAACGAAAAGTCCCGAGTTCGGTCATTTCCTTCTACGTCTAGTATTTCCCTTGGTTCCAAGAGTATTACCGCGCTGCCGGCACTATTGGTTCCATCGACAAAGGAAGTAGGACTCCCAAGTTCGATCGTATCCGTATTTTTCGCTGTGTCGGAGGAGCCGGAAACTTGTGTCAGCTTGGTAACTGGTCCTCCACGGGAATCACCTGCAATCTCAGGGCAGGTGTTCACCCCGGCTTCAATGAAACAGTATGTTAGCAATTGTCCTGACGCATAAATATAGAAGTCTTGGTTGGTCTGATATATCCGCCTGAGTATCGTATCATCAGGCCGAACCGCCAGTTTCTCACTCCCAATCAGAAGCGCTCCGACGACATCACGTGGCCAGCCGCTCTGCTGGTAATAATAGATAAATTGGTCAACTGGGATTGGGCTTCGAAAGACCGATTGTTCATCTGGCCCCCGTGCTTCCGCTGAAATCGTAAGCTCAAGATTATTTGCACTTGATACCATTCGTTCAGCGCCAAGCATGATCCACGGGTCGCCCACATTGTTCCCCAATCCCACATCGCCAGCTGAAAAGCTTGTCTCGGCGCTGGCCTGCGGCGTGAGTTTGAGAGCTGAGAGGGTTGTATATCGCCTGTTCTGACGATCGCGAGCGCGCAAAACGTTTTTGAGGATCTGGGCATTCAATTCGGCGTGGTAAGCGTCATTCACCTCGATCGCGCGATCGGAGAAGCCGCGTGTCAACTCGACCTGTGCAAGTGGGTTTAGATTTGAACACCCAACTAAGGCTATGATCGCCAAGCCGCCAAGAATAGCTGTTTTCCACATAGAGCCCTCCCAAGACTACCCGCTTTTTAGCAGTTATCAGGGCTCTAGATTTTAAACCGTGACGTGTGTCACGCACTCAAATGCGCTTCAGGCTAGATATCCAAAAGCATCCGTTCGGGGTCTTCCAGGGCTTCCTTGACGCGGACCAGGAAAGTCACGGCCTCTTTGCCATCCACGATGCGGTGATCATAGGAGAGCGCCAGATACATCATTGGGCGGATCTTAATTTCGCCATTGATCGCAACTGGCCGCTGTTCGATCCGGTGCATGCCGAGCACGCCGGACTGTGGCGGGTTCAGAATAGGAGTGGACATGAGTGAGCCGTAGACGCCGCCATTGGAAATGGTGAAGGTGCCACCCTGCAGATCACCCATGGACAGATCTCCATCCCGGGCTTTTTTGCCAAGCTCACCGATGCCTTTTTCGACGCCGGCAAGGGACAGTATATCACAATCGCGGACAACCGGAACGACCAGGCCTTTTTCGGTGCCGACAGCAACACCGATGTCGTAAAAGTTCTTATAGATGATATCCGTTCCATCGATCTCCGCATTGACCGCAGGCACTTCTTTCAGGGCGTTGACGCAGGCTTTCACAAAGAAGCCCATAAACCCGAGTTTTACCCCGTGTTTCTCCAGAAATGTGTCTTTGTAGGTTTTGCGTAGCTCCATCACGGCGGTCATGTCGACATCGTTGAACGTTGTCAGCATTGCGGCCGTATCTTGTGCCTCTTTAAGGCGACGCGCGATGGTTTGGCGCAGCCGCGTCATGCGCACACGCTCTTCACGTGGCCCGGTTTCGCGCGGCGGGCTTGGGGCAGGTGCTGGTTTTGTCGTTGCCGGCGCTTTATTCACATATGCCATTGCATCGGCCTTGGTGGCTCGGCCATCGCGGCCGGTTCCCGGAATTGTTTGGGCATCGACGCTGTTTTCTGCCGCAATGCGCCGGACAGATGGGGCAACCGGGGTGTCGCCGCCTTGGGCCGGGGGGGTGGATGTTGCGGGTGTTTCTGCCTTGGCTGGAGCTGGGACCGTACCCGATCCAGATGATACACGCGCAATCACGGCCCCGGGGGTTACGCTGTCGCCTTCGCTAAATAGCCACTCCGAGAGAGTGCCGTCTGATGGAGCCGGTACTTCCAGGGCGACTTTGTCCGTTTCGATCTCCGCGATGGTTTCATCCTTGGCGACGGCGTCGCCAACTTGTTTGAGCAGGGTGCCGAGGGTGCCTTCGGCAACGCTCTCGCCCATGCTTGGCACGGTTACATCTATCGCCGCTCCGCCACCTGCAGGCGGCGCTGCGGTCTTGGTTGGCTCGGCTGTTGCCGCGGGTGCCGCCGCAGGTTTTGCCGCACCATTTGCACCGCCGAGCTTTGCCAGCATGGCACCGATTTCAACCGTGTCGCCTTCATTGGCGATGATCTCGGAGAGCGTTCCGTCTTCTGGCGCAGATACCTCAACGGATACTTTGTCGGTTTCTAGCTCAACAAGCACTTCGTCGCGTGCAACTGCATCCCCGGCAACTTTCAACCACTTGCCAACCGTTGCTTCGGTGACCGACTCACCGAGTGTGGGTACCGTTATATCCGTCATCTTCTTTGGATCCGTTTGTTAAAGTGGCGGCTAAGCCGTCACGAAGATATCACTGACAGGGGATGCCCCGAGCGCAAGCTCGATAAATGCATCCTTTTCCTCATTATGTTTTGACAAAAGGCCTGTTGCCGTTGCTGCTGCCGGTGCGCGCCCGGCATAATTCGGCCGCGGATGTTCGACGCCAACCTGCATCGCGCACCATTCAATTTCGTCGCGGATAAAGCCCCAGCCTCCCATATTGCGAGGCTCTTCCTGGCACCAGACCATTTCCGCGCCCTTGAAGCGTTTCAATTCCTTCATCATCGCTTTGCGGGGCACGGGATAGAACTGTTCGAGGCGCAGAAGATAGACATCGTCCACGCCGCGTTTCTCACGCTCTTCGAACAAGTCATAATATACTTTGCCCGAGCACATCACCACGCGTCTGATCTTGGCATCTGGGACGAGTTTTACCTCCCCCCCACGGCCATCGGTTTCAGCATCATCCCAAAGAACTCTGTGGAAAGATGATTTCGCCCCAAGGTCTTCGAGCGTCGATGTCGCCAATTTGTGCCGCAGCAGCGATTTTGGCGTCATGATGATCAAGGGCTTGCGGAAATCGCGGTGGATCTGGCGACGCAGCGCATGGAAGTAATTGGCCGGCGTTGTCAGGTTGCAGACCTGCATATTATCTTCGGCGGCCATCTGTAAGAAACGCTCAAGGCGGGCCGAAGAGTGCTCTGGTCCTTGGCCCTCATATCCGTGGGGCAATAGGCAGACGAGCCCGCTCATGCGCAACCACTTGCGCTCCGAGGACGAAATGAACTGATCAAAAAAGACCTGAGCGCCATTGGCAAAATCACCAAACTGAGCTTCCCATAGTGTGAGCGTATTGGGGTCTGCCAGGGAATAGCCATACTCATATCCGAGCACCGCTTCTTCTGACAGCAAGCTGTCGATCACCTCATAATTGGCTTGCCCGGCGCTGAGGTGATTTAGGGGCGTGTACCGTTCCCCCGTTTTCTGATCGACGACGTGGGAGTGGCGTTGGGAGAAGGTTCCCCGTCCGCAATCCTGCCCCGAAAGTCGAACGGGGTATCCCTCATCGAGCAGGGTTGCAAAG
>JBCBAO010000055.1:0-12283 GCA_038532405.1 Pseudomonadota bacterium
GGGCAACACGCTCGGCGACGGGATCCAGAGCGACACCCTTCGCGTCGCTCTTCAATGCGCCCTCGACCAGGTCGAGCGCACTCTCAAGCGCGAATGCATCCAGGGGTTTTTCGAGGAAAGTGATGGCCCCTTCCCGCATGGCTTCAACGGCCAGTTGGACATCACCATGTCCTGTCACAAAAATAACGGGCAATTTGATCCCCCGCTCGTTCAGCTTACGGATGACCTGCAGGCCACTCATAAACGGCATGCGCACATCCAGCATCAATGCGAACCCATTGGCTGTTTTGGGTCCGATAGCTTGCATGAAGGTGCGCGGATCATCAAAAGCGGTGACCGTCCACCCGAGACTGTCCAACCAGAGTGATGCGGTTTCGCGGAAGCCAGCATCATCGTCGAGGATATAGATCTGCTTCATCTATGGCTCCTCTATAGGTGTGACCGGGAAATTGACGTGGAAGCTGGTGCCGCCGCCCGTGTTTTGTTCGTGCCAGAGCCCACCACCATGGCGCTCGGCAATGGAACGACAGATATTCAGCCCAATGCCCATACCGCCGCCGCCCTTGGTTGAGAAAAAGGGTGTGAACAAGCGTTCGGCCACCTCATCCGACAAGCCGGCCCCGGTATCTGAGATAATAATATCGACCATGTCGCTTTCGAGCCTGGCGGAAAACGTGAGGGTGCGTTCCTCACATGGCTGGTATTTCATCGCCTCGATGCCATTGCGCGCCAGATTAACCAGCACCTGCTGCACCATGACCGCATCACCGCAGAATGCGGGTAGATCCTCGGCGATCTCCACCGATACGGAAATTCCGTCCCGCCGACATTCCCAATCCAGAAGATCAACCGCCCGACCGACAACTTGGCGCAAATCCAATTGGCGCTTCTGCACCGGGCGATCATCAACATATTCCCGCATCCGGCTGATAATGCCGCTCGCATAACCAATCTGGGTGAGCAGGCGATCTATTACAGGAGCCGTCTCTTCAACATCGAGGTGACCGGTTTTCAAACGCGAAGCGAGAAGGTTCAAAAGATTGGCGACCGACCCCAAGGGCTGATTGAGTTCATGGGCAATGGTTGTTGCCATTTCACCGATGGACAATGACCTGGACGTAAACAGCAAGGCTTCACGATCCGCCAAATGGCGCTGCCTGGCCGTATGGTCGTCGAGTACGCTCTCTATGCGAATAGCTATACCCTCGCGAAAGGGCGAAAAAAGCACAGAAAAAACATCATTCTGACCTCGAATTTCGCGTCGGGACGGCGCGTCAAAGTCTTGGAAGTTTCGAAGCCCTGGTGAGGATATCTCCGAAGCCAGCTCCGGGTTGGCCTGCATCAAATGATCGAACTGACGGCTCGACCAATTCAGGCAAAGCAAACCGGACGGATCGATTGTGGCATATGCCAAAGCCAATCCAAATACGTCGGGCAGCTCTGTCCCAACAAATATGTCGCCTTCACCATCCATGGCGTTCGACCGGCCTATACCCCTCCCGATCTTACCCTACGTTCAAGTGCATTTTCCCTCACACTTGATTTTAAATATGAGCTTAGTACAGCATTCAAATAAGCGCCAGTCTCGAAAAAATGAATAAATAGCTAGGGATAACCCCACTAGCTAAACCCGTCGCTCTGTGGAATTATTCTCACAGAAGACACGGGAGATTTAGAGATTGCACGTCTCTCTTAATCGTAGCAGTGGCCCCGTCCATATCCATGGAACGGGCCATAGTGCCAGCCGTTTGGATAATTTTTTAACGCAATCCCTCGCACCTATTGCGCTGGGTATTGTAAGTGCTCAACAAATTACATCCGTGCGGGATTTAAGCCTCCAGACAGGTCTCTCGCCAGACGCTATCCTGAAGGCAAACCCTGAACTTCGGGAAAATGCCAGATTGCTTCCAGGCGATATTGTTTATCTGCCAGCCGCAATTATTGAAGCTGAACAAGGCTCGATATCCCCACAACTACCATCCTGGTCGGGCGCTGAGGAGACAAGCGCTCTCCAACGGCTCGGCGAGCGCGTGGGCGTGCACTGGCGTATTGCTGAGCAAATCATGGAGAATGGCGTTGCCAATCTCTCCTTCGATCGCGAAGACAGCCCGATTGTAGACGACTTCCAAACAGGCCTCAGCGCGTTGAAAGCCTTCTTGAATCTTGACCAATTGAGTGTAACCGCAGAAATCGGCCGCGGGGATGACAATGAAATCGTTATTGTGAACGTATAATCAATCTGTAGTCAGATTTTTTCGGATGCAAGCTCATCATAATTGGTGTGAAGATCTCATCTTAACGGACAGCAAGACCAAACCGGTCGGCAATGCGGCGCATCAGTTCGAAGTGCGCGCCAATTCTCCATCCGTTATCTGAATTTGGCTAAGATCGAGCCCCAGCACCGCCGACGCGATCAAGTCATTATCGTTCACAAAATCTGCTCGCAGGGCTTGGTCACCATCAAGCGCCCCGGCGTTTGCAGACAGGATCAATGATTGGGTGCCGAGCGAGACCAAATAAGGATATGCATATTCGAACCGTTCCTGAGCTGACATATCAAGCACACCTGCTGGCGCTAAAAAGTCTCGAACGACTTGACGGCGAATAACCAGGATTTCGTTTTCATCGGGAAGCGCCAAATCACCACTTCGGACCTGGGAAGATCTCGTCAGAAAAAACGCCACAACATCACCGACATCGCTGGTCGTTAAACCAACTTGATTTAGAATCGCCTCGGTTCGTTTTTTTACGATTTCGCGATATCCAAGCTGTTCATAAAGGCTGCCGATACTGACTGCCATTGCCGGATCCGATATGCTTAATTGTCCGATATATGCCGCTTCCAATCGTTGGATTTCCCGGCGGGTTGGAACATACGCAATCCGCACCCTGCGATAAGGGTCATCAAGGGATTGCTTGGACTCATGATTTGCAAATCCGTCGGTTGGACTGGGTCCGCCAATATAGAGCCAATCCATCTGAGCAGAACCATATCCCGAACAAGTTAGGACAAATAATCCGGACAAAACGAGCGTTTTTAAAAGTGTTCCCATATCGCGGCATCACTCCCTCATATATCCAAGACTATATAGAAATTGTGGCAAAAAATAGCGGGGCCAAAATGGCCCCGCCACGCTAAGTAAAGGTCCAGTCGGCCTAGTTTTTCCTCGCCAAAGTCTGAGCGGATTCCCCAATCGACTTGATCGAGTTTGAAAGCGCTTCGGAAACGAATTTCATTTCCTGGCCTACGGCTTGAAGCTCGCCTGTCAATTGGGCGTAGCCCTGGTCGCCGGAGTCCAAATTGCCAAGCTCCTGGGTGATTTCATACATCCGCTCAAGCTTGTCATCTGCCACTTGGCCGAGGGCGATCGCCAGGGCCACAAGCAGGCTTTGGCCCTCGCCATTTGACAGACCGCGGCCAGACCGGCGCGCACCATCCAGGTTCATTTCGTTCAGCATCTGCGCGATGGCGTCCTGGCCTTGCCGTTGAATACTGCCGGCATCCACGTCAGACCAGCCAAGCGCTTCCTGCAAACCATCGACCGCCTCACCGAGGCTACGGAAACCAATATTTGTTTGGCCGGTCTCAAACGCGAAACGGGCCTGGGCCATATCGATCAAAGGCTGTGGTAAGTTCAGGAGATCACCAGCCCTCTGAATAACCTCCGTGGCGATAGCATTTGTAAGCGTACGGGTTGCAAGGGCTGCCCAACCAGCTGGGCCAAAGGCCAGGCTTGCCAGATTAACCGGGTTGAACAGTGATTTGAGAATGCCTCCAAGCATGGTCCTACTCCTATGGCGCGTCCAGCGCTCGTTAAATCCTTAAACGAGCCGCCCTACGCGTCTCGATGAGGAGACGGTTACACGAGACGGATGTGCAGAATAGCTGGGAGCTTCCCTAGCTAGGGTCGACCCTAATGCAAACGGTTCGGCCCTTTCGCTTCACTCAAATCAAAGTGCGCCGCAGCGTATGAACGCGACTGTCTGCCTATCTTGCAGCTTCAACGGAGGCCCAAAAATCGGCAGCAGACACGGGTGATCCATGGACTGGAATAACCATCTCTATATCGAGATTGAGGGCCCTAACTTTCTCGGCCAAAAGCAGCTGGCTTTCGCTCGCCGGTGGCAAGGGCAGTGTCCTGGCACTAAACAAATCGGCAACGAAAAGCGCTTTTATGGCAGGAAGGTAAGCGACGATAATTTCCTCCACGCCGGGTGTGGGACCGACATTTATCAACTGAACCTTGGTCGCATCGGAAAGGCCAAGGGAGAGCGTATTGGTAACGGTCAAGATATCTGCGCGAAGGGGGGGCCCCCTATCATCGCCGATATTTCGCGTGGCTAAGGCGATTTCCTCTACAAACGAAACATTGCCTGCCGTGGTGATAATTGGCACCTCAGCCTGGAGATACCCAAGAAGGCCGCCAGAATAGTCAAAATGGTGATGTGTCGGCACGGCCGCTTTAAAATTGGTACCCGGCAGTGTTTCTCGAACAGCCGCCATAACATCCCTGGAAACCTGAGGAGACTGCGGTGTTGAAAGGATGAGTATTCCATCCTCCTGAGCAACAAACATAACGTTATAGCCGGGGACAGCATCGGCAATCAGATATATGCCGGGGGCCAGTTCTTCAGTTGAGAGAAGACGCGGTGCCGGCGTGCCAGCAATTAAAGGGGCAACGCGGGTCCAATTGTCCTGGGGCATAAAAATTCCCCTGTCGACCGACCGCGAAACAAGCCGTTCCAGCTCGCTTGTCGCAGTCGGGCGACCGCCAAAATAGACCTCGGTCAGATGGGAAACCACGACACCTTCAACCTCTTGGAAATTACCGAAGCGAACCTCTGAGGCGACATCTCCCCATTGTGGGTGGGCGACCAAAGTCGACAAGGCCTGCGGATGCTGGGTCTCTTCATCGAAATAGACCGACCACAGGCGTCCGGCCCGGTCGGCATAGGCCAGTCGATTTAAGACTTGGCCGGAGTCCGTGGACAGTTTTCCGGAAAATCGAAGCGCTTCGGGTCGATCCAACATATCAAGGAGAAGGTGAGCTGAGGTCAGCGAAGGTTCCAGGATATTAGCCGCAAGGCGCGGATCCACATCAGCAATGGAGTTTGCTTCGGCAAACCAGATCCAATCGACCAGTCCACCATGGACATAACGTGAAGCTACGGTCTCTTCCCGGTACTGGTCGATCGCTAACAGGCCATCGGAGCGAAAGACAGCCCGCCGCGTCGGTTCACCAAACGTCGGATTGGCTTCCGGCTTTAACCCCTGACCCAGTTGAGCCGTTTTCGTATCAAAAACCGTCTCCCCCGCCCTTAGCCGGTTCAGGGCCTCGGTGCCGCCGGCGGCGGTTATGGCGGCGTCGAGGATGATTTGAGCCTCTCCCTGGAGGGCGAATGAGGTTTGTGCGCTGCCTGGGGCGGCGGTGTTCTCAATGCCATCCAGGGCGGGGATGCCGGCTGTGGTACAGGCTGCCAGGGCGCAGCCGCACAGCGTCGAAAGAAAAAAAGTTCTAAACATTCAACTCTTACCCTCGTCATTAGCCCCAATTATCATCAACATTGGCAGCTTGCGATTGCAACCCACTTTTCGACCGACGGCCAACCTGGCGGCGATAATTCCCGTTGGATTGTGGTGGAGGTACCGGCGATCACACCCTCATGTGAGGCCCTCATAATCCGCTGAGGCCCCCATGGGCTGATTGTGGGCGAGGATGCGTAAGCGGCACCAACCGGCCTTCATTGATGCCCGCCTTTTGCAAAATATCACCTTCAGCCTTGAGCTTAAAAATCATTCGCATGATATCGGTGTTGACGAGCGTTGATAAAGGACGTCGACCAGAGTGACTATAATGGCAAGGTATTGCGTCGGTTTGGCGGCAAATGGGCACCCGCGGTCGTGAGCGAACCTGTCCATCAAAACCAAGGGGACATCAGCTCGTCGAACATAGAAAGCCCACGACCGAAGGCAGACGCGGGAAAAACCGAACAGATGCCGGATGCAGTGGCCGACCTTTATATGGAATATGCCGAGACGCTCACATCGGCCCTGCGAACGGTCTATGGGGACGGCCCACCCGCGCCGGAAGACATCGCACAACAGTCTTTCTACAAGCTCATAGAACGCGGAAATCTCGACACAATCGGCAATCTTAAAGCGTTTGTATGGCGGACCGCTCGAAACCTTGTGCTTGCGGCAAAGCGGTCAAGCAAGGTCCGGTCGAGCTATGACTACGAAGTGGAACAAATTTATTTTCCGCTCAAAGGCGACATTTCGACCCCTGAAAGCATCATAGAAGCGAAAGAACAACTGAGAGCTGTCAACGAGTTGCTGCTCAAAATGCCAGAGAAAAGGAGACGCGCCCTGATGCTTCATCGCGTTGAAGGCCTTTCAATCGCTGCCGTTGGCCGCCGTCTGGGCATCAGCCGGTCCACCGCCGCTCAGCACGTGGTGCGCGCCGCTGCTGATCTGGATCTGATGCTCCTGAAGAGTGGGGACGACTAGGCCATATGGATACTCGAAGCGATGAAGATTTAGCCGAACGTATTCGAGCCGCCCATGGGTGGCGCCTGCTTATCCATGGACGGGACGCAACGGAGCATGATCGGCATGCGTTCGAAGCCTGGCTTGCGGCCGACCCGCGCAACGAGGAAATATATGGCCGGGCTGAGACCCTCTGGAGCGCGCTTGGCGAAATGTCCCCTGCCGATTTCGATCACCGGCTCCACAGGCCTTCTTCGGCCGAACGATGGTCTGACATTAAAATCGGCATCGGGACATTGGTCACAAGGCCGAGCCTTCGCTTTGTCGCATCAGGCGCTGTTGCCTGTGCTGTTGTCCTGGGCGCACTGTCGATAGGCACTCAAGATATTAGCGAACCACCCGCCGCGATCGAACAGTTGCAAGAAGCAAACTACACCGCAGCACAGGGTGAGACGCAGATCGTTGAGCTGAGCGATGGCACCCAGGTAACACTCGGCGCGGCGAGTGCCATTAAAACAGGCTATTCAGAGACCAGGCGCACCGCTGAGCTGATCCGAGGTGTCGCCTTTTTCGATGTCGCCAGTGATCAGGGCAGACCATTTCAGGTCAATGCTGAAGATTTGACGATCACCGTGACCGGGACAGAATTTGACGTGAAGCTTACCAATGGCGAAGTTCGCGTTGCCGTCGCTGAGGGCGGCGTGGACGTGACTTATCCCATCACGATCGACAATGAACCAACAAACCTTGTCAACCGCCGCAATCTGATCGCCGGGCAACAGATTACCGCATCCAATAAAGACGGGATAAGCGCGGCCAAATCCATTGGTATTTCGACAATCGGTGCGTGGCGTGAGGATCGGCTGATTTATGACGGCGCTCCCCTTGCCGAATTGGTTGAAGACGCCAATCGATACGCAACGCGGCGCGTCGTTATTGATGAGAGCGACATGGAGGAGATCTCTGCCCTGCGGATACGGGGGGCCTTCAGTGGGCGTGATATTGACGGAATGCTGTCATCACTCGCGCTTATTCACCCCGTGGAGATCGACAGAAGTGACCCCGAACGGATCCAAATTCGCGCAGTACTAGAGGATAGCGACTAGCGAACTCCGAAAAAATTCAAGGTCGCGCATTTTTTTGTTGCGCTGATACGTCGATTCCGGGACGTCAGGCGTCATACCCATGGAAAGCGAATGATTTCCATTCGCAAGTAAATCCTAGAGGGGTGCGGCCATGGGAAACCGATTGATGAGAAAATTGCGCAGATCGACGCTTTTAGGGATGGCGTCATCCCTGGCAGTGATCGCTGGCGCGCCAGCGACCATGGCGCAAGAAGATGCGGGCAATACCGCATCTCGGAATTTATCACTGCCAGCTGGCCCGCTTGGCGATACCCTTTTGGCAATCAATGAGGCTTTTGGCGTCGCGGTCATTGCATCGGAAGATGTCGTAGAAGCCAAAACGTCGACAGCAATTGTGGAAGCGACATCGGCTGACCGAGCATTGGAAACCGCGCTGAACGGGACAGGCCTGACCTTTGAACGCGTGCTCAATGGTCCGTTTGTCATCACCCAACAGGCCGAACCCGCGCAAACAACTGCCCCGTCCGCCCGCCAAGAAACCGAAGAACAGGAGGCGGAACTCACCGCCGACACCATCATTGTAACGGGCACAAAGCTGAATGATGGTGTTCAGGACACCGAAGTTTCCGTAGAAATCTACGATTCGGCTCGGATCGAACGCGAAGTGTTGTTCGAGTTCGATGACCTCATCACCCGCGCACCCAATGTCTCCGGCAATGGCACAACATCCGGGCTCTCCATTCGCGGCATCCAGCGAGATGGCTTCAGCGGTGGCACCAATTCCGACACGTCCAATATCTATCTGGATGGCGCACCGATAACCGACCTTACGGCGCTTGGCATTGAAAGCCTCTGGGATGTTGAGCAGGTCGAGATCCTTCGCGGTCCGCAATCAACCTTCCAGGGGCGCAATGCACTTGCCGGTGTGGTCGTTATCAATACCAAGGACCCGACCTATGAATTCGAGGGCGATGCACGGGCGCGATATGGCGAGCTTGGAACGGAGCAATATTCGATTGCCCTGTCCGGGCCCATTGTCGCAGACCAGGTGGCAGCGCGGATTGCCGTCGACTTCCAGGATTTTGACGGCGACATCGAAAATATTGTCACCGGCGAGAACACTGATGGGCAAGAAGGCCTGTCGATCAGAGGCAAGCTGCTGATCGAGCCGAAGGCGCTGGAAGGTTTGAGAGCGGATCTTCAGGTCGACTATATAGAAACCAATCAGGGGGGGCTTGGAAATGCCTCCCAGCCAGGGGTGCCAGCCGATGATCCGGCCTTCCTGGACTTCGACCCTTTTGGCGGTGTCGATAATGGGTTCACGGACTTTACGGATGTGGAGACCCTCCGCTTTGTCGGGAACGTTCAATACGATATTTCAGACATATTCGATGTCACTTTTATCGGGACCTATGAAGACACCGATACATTGCGAGAGATTGGCGATATCGACGATCCGTTGCTTTTCGAAACTGCGGGCCTGTTCGATTCTGATTCAGAAGTTTATTCGACTGAGCTCAGGCTTGGCTTCGACACTGGCCGTCTGTCGGGATTTGTCGGCGGGTATTATTATGACGAAAGGCTGGGTGTCGACAGTTCGGTATCTTCGCCACTTGCCAATCTCGGGTCGCCGATTGTCCCGATTGATTCCATTATTCAATTCGACATTGATGCCGATATCACAACGGAAAATTTCGCATTTTTCGGCGTCGTGAACTATGCCTTCTCGGAAAAGTGGGAGGCGAGCTTCGGCATCCGGTATGACAATGAACGCGTTGATTCCACTGGCATTCAGCTGCTGAGCACCGTTGAGCCGGCGGACTGTATTCTCGCCCCGTTCCTTCCTGGAATTGGCGGTGCCCCCTGTGCAGCGATTTTTGGCCAGGCCTCCCAGGAGCCAAATCAGGTTGCCGAATTTGATGCTGTTCTGCCGCGCGGCACGCTGACCTATAATTTCGACGAGGACAGGTCGCTGTCCTTCTCTGTCCAGAGAGGATATCGCGCCGGTGGAGCATTTGTGCGAAACACACCGGCACCGGGCGGCGGGACCGAAAGCTCTGTTGAAACATTCGATCCGGAATTCGTCACCAATTTCGAGCTTGCCTTTCGGTCTGAATGGTTCGGGGACAAGCTGACATTCAATGCCAACGCCTTCTACACCGATTGGACAGATCAACAGGTCTCTCTTCCCGGTCCGACGGGGATTTTGAGTGATATCGAGATTATCAATGTTGGCGAGTCTGAGCTTTACGGCGTGGAGGCGAGTGTCGCTGCAGAGCCGATTGACGACCTCATACTCACGGCGTCAATTGGGTATCTCGATACACAGTTTACGGATTTTCCGTTTGCGGTCGATGAAACCGGAGCGCCGGTCAACCCTGCCGATCCAACCTTTGCCAACCTTTCGGGCAACGAATTTCCGTTTGCGCCCAATTTCACAGCTTCGATTGGTGCGTCCTATGACCATCAAAGCGGCGTGTTTGTGAATGGGAACCTTGCCTATACCGACACGCAGTTTTCCGATGTGTTCAATCTGGATATCAACCAGTCAGACAGCTTCGTCCTGGTCAATCTGCGAACCGGCTATCGGCATGACCGTTTCTCCATCTCGTTTTTCGCCAATAATCTCTTCGATGACCGCGCCATCCTGAACCAGCAGCTTGGTACGGTACAAAACGAAACGGGTGTGTTCGGGTTTGATCCGACGCCGACCATAACGGTCAATCGCCCACGCGTTGTCGGGGTGGAATTGGGGGTCAGTTTCTGAGGCTTGCGGCGTGCCCCTGATGGGCCAATCACCATCGGGTGACGCTGGGGAGGAACGAATTGAACTGGATCGTTATCTCAATTCCGATATTGGTGCTCGGTGCTTTGATCTGGATCGGGATTAAGGCACCGAGGACGATATCGGCGATTGTGCTGGTGCCAATCGCCGTCCTAATTGCCAGTTCCGCCCTTGTCAGCTTGCTCCCGGGGACACTCAGTAACAGGCTTTTCTTCTCGGTGATGGGCTATGGTGTATTGGTCATCGGACTGCAGTTTTGGTGCTACTGGGAACGGCGGCCCTGGCGTGTGGTGACCGGCTTGCTCAGTTTAAGCGTCGCTTCGGCGGCCGCGCTGATCGTGGCGGGATAGAAAGCTATGCCCGGTTCCCGAGAAACGCCCCTTGCCAGACCAAAGCGCGTCTTCAACCTCCACTCATGGACAGGCCTCGCGCTTGGATGGCTGGTATATGTCATATGCGCGTCCGGCACCGCTGCCGTCTTTGCAAACGAGCTTGAGACTTGGGCCACACCAGAGCTGAGATTCGACTTGCCCGCCGACCCGGCCTCCATGGACCAGGTGTTCCCAACCTGGGTTGATACACACGCCGACAAGGGTGAGATCAACGACGCGAACTTGTATTTTCCGAACATCGCCCACCCCTATTATCGCGGCGAAATTCTCTTCAGGGATGGGCAGACCGAAACACAGATTTGGGCACCTGACACCTTGGCTGAAGTGCCAAACCAGGGCCAGAGCAGCGCGACCTGGCTTCTGGAATTTCACCGGCACCTCCACTGGCCGAAGCTGATCGGCGGCCAGACCCTGGGGAGAATACTAACCGGGCTTATTGGGATCATTCTTGGCTTGTCGCTTCTAAGCGGTGTCGTAGCCTTAAGGAAAATCCGGGCACAGCTTTTCAAATTAAGATTGAAGCGCTCCGTTCGGCTGATGTGGCAGGACACCCACAATACGTTATCGCTTTGGTCTTTGCCTTTTTCGGCAATGATTGCGGTGACCGGCATGTTTATCGGGCTGGTAGCCATTATTCTTCCGCTCCAAGCCGTTCTCTCCACCAAGGGAGACATGGCCCTAATCTCCCAGAGCCTGCGGCCGCCGATCACAGAGCCAACCGGCCTATCCGGGCCTCAACTTCGGCTCGACCAACTTTTGGAAACAGGGGACATTGCCACACCGTTGCGCGCCACGTTCAGGAATTGGGGGGACGAGGAAGCCCTCATAGAGATTGCCTATCCGGAGCGTTCAAAACTGGCATCTGAGCGCCTTTTGACACGCAAAGGAATGACTGGAGAAATTGTCGACAATGTGAGGCTGGGGCACGATGGCAGCGCGTCCGGCCGGACACTGCTTGCCTTTTCAGCCCTGCACTTCGGCACATTTCAAGGCGTTGCAGTAAAGCTTCTCTATCTCCCCCTAGGGGCGATCCTGTGCATAATTATCGCCTTCGGAAACACGATGTGGATTGAACGGCGTCTACACGGAAAAATCGGCTCACGAACACCGATCACCTATGAGCGAATGAGCCGGGTAAATATTGGCCTGTGCGCCGGTCTCCCGCTGGCAACAGCAATGGCCCTTCAGGCAGATATGCTGATCGATATGGCCCCTTCACTCCGCCAAACGGTGGTGGGGTATATATATTTCGGAAGCATCATTTCAGCGATAATGTATGCTTTCTTTCCAAAGAACAGCTACATCGCTGCGCGGCATGTTCTTTTCGTCACCGGCGCGCTATGTGCGCTTCTCCCGCTAACGAATTGGGCAATGACTGGCGATAATTTTGTAAGTGATCTGTTTGGTGCCGCACCAGCACACGCTTGGGCAGATTTCTGTTTCTTGGTGATCGGCATAGCGATGATTATCTTCGCTCTGAAACTGCCAATGCGCCGGCCTTTGCGTAAACAGGAACACGCCGATGGTGATATTG